>VGJU01000045.1 GCA_016867335.1 Candidatus Zixiibacteriota bacterium
CTACGGTTTTGGGGCCACCTTCTTTATCACCGAGGGGCTCAACTTTGCGGATAAAGAACACTATCTGACTTGGGAGCAAGTCCGCGGGCTCCACGACGCTGGTTTTGAGATCGGCAACCACACGCGTAACCACTACGACGTGCGCAGGCAGTCGCGGGACGAGTTGCGCGCCGATATCGCGCATATTGCCATCCGCTGTCAGGAGTACGGCATCCCCCGGCCGACGACTTTCTGTTATCCCGGCTACTCCAACTGCCCTGATGCCGTGTCGGTCCTCGCCAAGGATGGGTTTTTGTTTGCGCGGCGTGGCTTCGCCCCTGAGTTTCCGCTGGTCCACACCGGGGGCCGGGGACCGGTCTACGATCCGTCCCTGCACCATCCCCTGCTGGTGCCAACCACAAATGCATTCGGACCTACCTGGGGGTTCGAGGATCTCGTCTGGGCGGTCGACCAGGCACGCGGGGGCAAGGCGGCGGTCCTGGTTTTCCACGGTGTACCCGACCTCGAACATCCTTGGGTGTATGCCGATCCGGTCGTCTTCGAGCGTTGTATGGCTTACCTGCATAACCGGGGTTGCACAGTGATCGCCATGCGAGACCTGGTTCGCTATGTGGACCAGGCAGTGGTCCCGCCCGACCCCAACCTGTCGTCGGCCACATCGGGCTGACAGATACCTTGACAGACCACGGGTAGTCTTGCCCGTCTCTACCTTCCCACAAACGACGGATTCGCACTGCCGGACAGCCTTCGGAACACAGGCGCAACCGCAGATGCTTGTGTCGCATCCGCCGTGTCTCGTCAGTGAATGGTGATCTCTTCGACCGGCTGTACACCCGTCTCGTAGGATGGCCGCCAGCGGTCAAATACCATTGATTCCGCCTCGGTCAAACCGCAGAGCCAATTCCATGTCCGGATCCGGCGACGCAAATCCCGATACGACTCGACTCCACTCGCATAAGTATATCCGGGACGGTCTACATATTCTGGAATCGTTTCCGATTCAATCAGCCAGTCACGTTTTGGTGGTGACTTGCGATGATACGAAAATTTAATCATGCTGCGCGGGGTGGAGGTGAATTTCGGACCCGCTTTGTGCCAGATGCCGTACCGGGTGAGCACGACCGATCCCGGGATCACGAGGAGCGCCAGTTGCCCCAGAAGATCGCCATAGTGCGCAATGGCATCCCGGTTGACCGAACGGCAGTGGGACCCGGGCAGAATGATGGTGGGTCCGTCTTCGATCCCGACCGCTGACGGGTAATAATAGCACTGGAGTTCTTTGATCTCGTATCCGGCGCCGGAAATTCCGTCGGAATGCCAGTCCTGCCCGGCGTACGGAGCGTTAAAAAGGTGGTGGTGACCGCCGGTGGGGACCAGGAAATTATGCCCCAATAGGGAACGGACTGCCCCGGCCACGGTTGGATGAAGCAGCACTTCACGAAGGAAATCCGGCGAACCGACGAACTCCTTGGCCGGCCCGGGCGGGACATTAGTGCACTTCCGGTTGAATGCGTCGGAGATCACTCCGTCCAGACGTATGTAGCCGGAGGCGATAAAGTCCATAACCGCGTCATCGGTCAGTGTAGGAAGAATATCTGCCATGCTGTCGTTCCCTTAGATATGTTTTTCGAGGATAAAATCAAACCCGATGTAGTCGTTTTCGAGGTCTTTGTATTCGTAAAGCTTGGGGATAGGATACTGAACGATCTGCCAACCGTCTGCCACAGCATCGAGGACACAGGCGTAAGGCGAGCTGCTCGATAGCGGCATCGGCTCTTTGGGGGTCAGGGGATCGTACACCACCCAGCCGACAATGCCGGACCGTGGATTGGTCGACCGCGCGGTCAGATAGAGGATTGTTGGCGGACGGTCCGCCAGTAGTTCCTCCAACCGGTCCAGATCATCACCGGTCAGAGCCGCAGTCAGGAGTTTTTCTCGGCTGGCTTTGAGCCATTCCTGGATGGACGTCTTCATGGAGAGATAACAGACTCCTTTCGGGAAAGTGGTCAAACTGGACCGACACGCACGGCGTCGGTTGATAGCGCAAGACCTCGACGTCTGTCAAAAAGGATATCCGTTCCGGTGTCCACAAGACCGACCCAACCAGAGGACGGGTTTTTCCGAATAGAGAGAACACGGGCCGGGATAACCTGTTTATTTAAGATTATTCACCCACCCCTGCCGAGCCATATCTTTGCTCCAGTACGCGTTCAATACACATCGGCGGTCTACGTCGTTGTGCCATGCCCAGGCGCCATGACAGGCGGCGCCTCCCATGAAAAACAACACATCGCCGGCCCGCATCTGAGGATGGAACACCCCCTTGTGGCCGGCAGGATCTCCCGAATCGTTGGACGGCAGGGGAAATCTGGCATGGTGAGAACCAGGGACCACCACAAAACCACCTTCCCTGTCGGTTACATCGCGCAGTTGCCAGGTTACATTTACCTGACCGGTGTAACACCGACCATTCTGGCACCGATAGATCCACCAGTTGATATTCGAATAAACGGGATCCCCGCCTCCATGTAGAATCTGCCCGCCCCCACCGCGTCGGGTCGTGATGATCCCCCCCATTCCATAGGCTCGGAAATGCCCTCCAAGCATCCAGTTTAGTCGGTGAACCAAGGCAGGATGGGCCAGCATCTTCTGAAATGGCGTCCTATGCTCTTCAGGCAGAGCGGTCACTTCCAGGCCGGGGCGGCCTGTTCCCTGCATTTTTGCACTTCCGCCCACCTGAATCCGGGCGGAACTCTCAAAGTCGACTCGGTGCATGTTGGCGTCCACAGCCGCATTGGCCTCGTCAAGCCATGCCTGATCCATAACTTTACGGACTACCAGAAATCCGGTAAGCTCCCAGTAAAAGAATTCCATCGGGTCGACGGTTTCCGGTGAAGACGGTCGCATATCATAAAGCCCCGGGTGGTATAAAGATCCGTCGGGGGGATGGGTTGTGCCGAGCCGGATATGCCTTCCATCGGACACGAGCGGCGAAGCCGGACTTTCCGGAGTGTCGGCCAACCCCAGGACGATGCGCTCTTCAGGGCTTAGATTAATCATCCACGGCAATTCGGCTGATTTTCCTCCTTCGGTAGGGCTGTCGGCGGAAAAATCGGACGGACGTGCGTAAACACTGACGAACTCACAGATAGCCAGCCGCTGTGGACCACCTTCATAACACCATGGCTGCGGGCTGTGCGCCAGAATGCTCGCATGTAGCAGGAGGTCACCCGCTTGTAAGACGGGCTGCAGGCTCATGCCCAGGGACTCGAGATACGTATCCTCGCCATTCAGCACACAGTCGGGTACGGGAACATTGATTGTGTGACTGCCGCGAAGCAATTTGTACCCGCCTGCTCCGGCCGGCATATCCGCCAGCGCCCAAATAGCATGAACGCCTTGGCAGAATCGACCGTGTCCTTGATTTATGTATACGCGGGAGGCGTTGTACGGCTCATTGCCTCCGACCATCGGACACGGCGTATTCGCCTGGATTCGCTCAAGCATGGTTATCGGCTTATCGACCCGGTAGGCAAGTCCGCAGAGTTGTTCGACATAGCGCGTCAGCGTCGGATGGGCGCTAAGCCCCACGGGCACAACCCCACGATCAAGAAGCGCGTTGCACTCTCTCAATTCCTCCTTGCTTAGCGCCCCGCGGATAATCAGAAATCCCTGGACATCGAATCCATAGTCCTCTTCCGGACTGATTCCCCCTTCAGGAGGCGCAAAAGCTTCAGCAACCGGACATTCACGCCCCGGAAGATGCGGATGCCAGGGGGGCTTCAGATAGGGCCACACCTCTTCCGCCGCTTTCATGCGGTCCATGTAGGTCGGCGTGGCCGGAGGAAATTCGAGGTTAAATCGATCTGTGGGGAGAGCCTGTTTGTTCGTATCCGTTTTATCGTTCATAATTATGGTTCCTTGTTTCTGGGATTTTTGTAAAATAGCTACCCGTCAAAACGATATTTCTCCACCACTTTCATAACCAGTTCCGTGCCCAGCCCTGGTTTTTGAGGGAGACGGAAATATCCACGATCCACCTCCGGTGGATCGGTAAGAAGATCATTGCGCCACGGGGCGTCCTGCTCATCATCCACGTATTCCAAAACAAGCGCGTTGGGAATATTGGCCATCAGACTGGCCAGCGTGGAGACCGCGTTATTGGGGTTGTGGGGAGATACGTGCATGTAATAACTCTCTGCCATGGCGGCAATTTTCTTGGTCTCCATGATACCGCCCGTTCGAACCACATCAGGCATGATCATATCTACGGCCTGAGCAGCGATCAGGTCCCTGAATCCGAATCGAGTGTATCGTCGTTCACCCACACACACGGGAACATTGACGGATGCTGTCACACGTGCCAGAGCGTCGATATTTTCCGGGCTGACCGGTTCTTCATAGAACAACAGGCCGATTTCCTCCAGCCGGTTTCCGAGACGTATCGCCGCGCTGGTGGAATATCGGCAACCGACATCCGTGGCGATGTCGATACCGTCCCCGACGGCTTCACGACAGCGCTTCAGGTGTTCGAAAGCCATTTTCTCTTCCTGCAGGGTGATAGAACGGGGGGTAATAATACGCTCCCCATTATCCGGCATATCAGCCGGGAAATACGCTTTGATCGCCGTGACGCCCTTTTCCGCCAGACGGACACATTCTTCCAGTGTCGCCGAATGGCTGTAGAACCGGATCTTATCACGACAACACCCGCCTATCAAGTTGTAAATGGGTTGGCCGGTTACTTTACCGACAATATCCCAGAGCGCAATTTCAATACCACTTATCCCTGCGATCACCACGCCGGTCTGTCCAATTTGCTGCAGCGCATGGTACATCTTGTGATACAGAAATTCGATGTTAAAGGGATTTTCGCCGATAATAAGCTTGCCTAACTCATCGATGGCCTGTTTGATAATGGTGCCGCCTGGCCAGTTGGTGGCGTCTCCCAGACCGACGACACCTTCATCCGTATAGACCTCCACAAATATCCAGGGTGAAGCGATATCCTTTGTTTTACGCCACGATTGCACCAGATGGGTCTGTACATGGGTAATTTTCATGGTATGCTCCAGTCAATTCCGTCTCAAATGCGCAAATTCCGGTTTGGGGCCACCCGTTTCCCGATCCCACTGCCATAGTTCGGTATAGGGTGGCTGAGCCTGCAGGCCAAAAATGACAGGACCCTCTTCACCCGCCCGTTCAAGCACATCCGCCTTGACGACACGCGCCATCTCGTATTCGCATTTTGTCCACCGTCGCCGCCAGGGACTGAGTACCGCGTAGCGCGGCTGGTCGGTATGATTTCTGGTCGCGCCATGCCACGTGTTGATATCAAGGACCACGGCGGAGCCTTCTGGGGCAACCGCGGTGCGCGCGTTCTCATAGGCTTCTTCAGGTATATCAAAAAACGGATATCGGTGACTGCCTGGAACCAGTTCCGTAGCCCCGTTGTTTGCTGTAAACTCGCTCAGACAGAATATCACATTGATTGCCATGGGATGACTCGTAATCCGGCGTCCTACGTCGGCCGGGGCGATAGACGCTGTTCTGTTGTGACCGGTTACGCCACCGTCAGCATGCAGGCCGCGTCCCCCTTCTCCGGGCATGATGACCGATCCGTAGATTGCGCTGAGCAGTGCGTCAGGACCGATAAAATGTCGGATAAGACAAAGCAGATCGGGAAGTTTATAGAGCCGTTCAAATATCTGGGCTTTATTAAACAGCCATTCGAGTCCACCCCGCGCTCTGTCCGGATAACGTTCTTCAAGCTCTTCTCTGGCGATTCGGCATTCTTCCGAGGTAAGCAGCCCCGGAACTATTGTGTAGCCTTCCAGTTTGATGCGGAGGGCATGCGTATTAAACGTCGCTTGGTCCATGTATGTATCCTTTCATGTTGCTCAAATAACCTCTTCCGTGATGCAATAGCATATAGGTACTGACGGGCAGACACATGCTCCTTTTAGAGCGTCCGGCAGACCGCAGGCGTTTCGCTAACTATGGACCAGGAACGGTCTTATGAATATGGTTCCTAATGGTTGAAAAAAGCAAGGTCTTAGTATGTTGGAGCCTTCTCTCCAAGACGCTTTGTGCGGCACACAGTTTCTCAGGGGGCGGAGTGGTACGCTGTTCGGTAGGAATTTTCTAGCCCTGCCCGGAGGACACTGTATATTGAAGCCTCCCACGCAGTCATTGCGCAGCAATCGAAGCATCTTCACGCTTCTACCTACGGGGAGTCGTTGGTCTTGCAGCTTGCTGCAAGGTATGCACTCGCTATTCTGTTCAAAGTTATCTTTAGTGGGATTGGCATTCCCACGGTATATCCGTCTATGGGCACACGGTGAAAGAGCCGAGTTGAGCCGAGACGCTTGATACACCCGCCTTACCGAGCCTTTCAACGCATAAAGGAGAGCTAAGATGTCATCGCATCGGAGTGCCACATTTGGACAGGCAAAACAACTGTTGTTCGACGATGTGTTTATCACGGACCGGGACGGGTTTGTCCCGACGTTGAATCCAGCGATCCGAACTGGCGAACCTGTCCTCTCGCCCGAACCCCCGTGGGAGGAGCGGGGTTGCTACGCACCGACCGTCCTCGCGGATGGGAACGGCTACCGGATGTGGTATGGCGCCACAGGCGACGACGGCATATCCCGACTTTGTTGCGCTGTATCGGCGGACGGTGTGCGGTGGGAGCGGCCCGACATAGGTCTTGTAACCTACGGGGGGCGCGCCACCAACATCGTGGAACTCGACTACGCCGATGGGCCAAATCGAGAAATCATTTTCTCTCATCACGGCAGTGTTTTTCTCGACCCCGTAGACCGTCCGGAGCGCCGATACAAGATGATTTTCGGCGGCGGAGAGTATGGCTTCGCGTCGATGTCTCCCGGAGGAGCGCGGTTCCGCTATGAGAAGACGTTGCCGGTCCGGTGGCGGTATCCCGGCGTCGCTGGCGCGTATTCCGCCGATGGACTGCGGTGGACGATCTATGACCGTCATATCATGCCCTGGTATACCGACACCGCCAATGTGGTGTTCTGGGACGAACGTCTCGACCGGTATGTGGCGTACGTCCGCTGGAACGAGTATCTGCGCGTGGTCGATGGAATTCAGACCGGATCGTTCGACTATCGGGCTATCGGACGAACGGAAAGCGCGGACTTCGAAAACTTCCCGGTGCCGGAGAAAATCCTTGAACCGGACTTTAGTGATCCGGACGACGCCGACCAGTGGGGTGGAGGACTTTACGACTCGGCAGCGCTTCGGTATCCTTTCGCGGCCGACGCGTATTTCTTTTTTATCGCGGCATACCATCATACAAACGACACACTCGACATCGAACTCGCAACGAGCCGTGATGGCATTCGCTTTACCCGCTGGCGACAGCCCTTTCTGCGGCTCGGACCGACCGGAGCGTTTGACTCGAAGATGCTGTACATGGGCGTGGGACTGTCCGCCGACAGCGGTGAGATTCGTCAGTATTATGGCGGATACGATCAGTTGCACGATCAGGCCTCGGAGACGCAGTACCAGCCGGCGATCGGGCTGGCGCGCAGCCGGATGGACGGGTTTGTGTCGCAGGACGTCGGATCCTCGGTCGGCCGTCTGACGACACTGCCGTTTACCCTCGAAGGGAATCGGCTCGAGATAAACTTCGACGGCAGTTCGCGGGGCTGGCTCAAGGTCGAGTTGCTGGATGAAAACTTCGCCGCAATCCCCGGATTCACGGAGGACAAGGCGGACCGACTGGCCGGGAACGAAGTCCGTCGGGGCGTGACGTGGGGCGGCCGGGCGGACCTGACCGCGCTCATGGGACGACAACTTCGGTTGCGTTTCGTCGGACAGTCGGTCAAACTGTACGCCTTTCAGTTCCACCTTGCCAGCAACTAAGGTGTGAAAATTTAACCCGTGGCCTCCACGGGAATCGCGCATGAAAATTACGGATATCAACAGGGATATTTCAACCTGCGCGAGGTGCCCGGACTGCGCCGCATCCAGTACACCCACGACAGCCAGATGATACCGAACGACAGATACCTCAGGCAGAGCTTTCTCAAGGTATTGACGGACGACGGAGTCAAAGGGATGTGCACGACCACCATGACGCGCCGGTGTACGACCTGACCAGCCGCGTCCGGTAGCGCTTTTCGGTGTATCTGACGAGCGGGGGAAGCCCGCTGGGGGTCTATCTCGACGTAATCGATAAGGGCCGAGAATACGGCGTCAACGCCTATAAATTCCATACCTATAAGGGAGGAAGGCGGATATCCCTATTTTCCGGGAGGTCCGGCGCATCGTCGGTCCCGACTATCTGCTGATGAACACCCCGGTCTGTTCGTATACGCTGGAAGCGGCGCTCGACTGTTCGACCGCGCCCACACGGGATGCCAAACACCGGGGCGTCTGCCTCAGTTTAACCGAAAGGAATTTACTTACCCATGGCTGCACGCACGTTCCGCAACCCCGTCATTTCGGGGTTTTATTCCGATCCCTCCATCTGCTGCGCGGGTGACGACTTCTATCTGATCACCTCGTCGCTCGAGTATTTTCCGGGGCTTCCCATCTTTCACAGCCGGGACCTTGTCCACTGGCAGCAGATCGGCCACGTCCTCGACCGCCCGTCCCAGCTCAACTTGGACGACGTCGGGTGTTCCGCCGGGAACTACGCACCGACGATCCGTTACCACGCGGGACGGTTCTATGTGGTGGGGACGCTGCGCCGCCCCGCAGAGCAGGGCGTGAACGACATCAACTTCGTGGTGACTGCGGAGAACCCCGCAGGACCCTGGTCGGAGCCGGTCACGCTTATCGAAATACCCGGCATCATAGACCCTTCGCTGTTTTTTGACGACGACGGTCGTGCCTGGTATGTGGCGAATGCCCGCGTCGCTGAGCCACCGTGGCCGGGCTACCGCGATATTTGGGTGCAGGAATTCGACGCCGAAAACCTGGCGCTCATCGGTGAGAAAACGCTGTTGTGGAACGGCGCCGTCAAAGGCGCACAGGCGCCGGAAGCGCCCCACATCTACAAAGTAGACGGTATATACTATCTGTTGATTGCAGAGGGCGGAACGTTTCACGACCATGCGGTGACCATCGCCAGAAGCCCATCGGTCACCGGGCCTTACGAGGGGAATCCGCGCAATCCGATTTTGACGCACCGACACCTCGGGCTCGCTTTTCCCATCACCAATCCCGGTCACGCCGATCTTATCCAGACAAAAACGGGCGAGTGGTGGATGGTGGCGCTGGCATCGCGACCGTACGGGGGCTACTACTACAACCTTGGGCGGGAGACATTTCTCGCTCGGGTCAAATGGGAGGATGGCTGGCCGATCGTGAATCCCGGACGGGGCTGTCTGGAAAGTGAGCAGGTAGCGCCCGACCTGAAGCCGTGTCCGGTCCCGTCGCTGCCTGCCTGCGACCATTTTGACACGCCGACGCTGGCGTTTTGCTGGAATTTCATCCGCACGCCCCGTTCGGACTTTTGGTCGCTGTCACAACGTCCCGGTCATCTGCGACTGCGACTGCGCCCAGAACGGTTGTCCGACATAGCGAATCCATCGTTTGTCGGTCAGCGGCAGCGACACATTGACTGTGCCGTTCGAACCAGCATGGCCTTTGCACCGCAGACGCCCAATGAGGAAGCGGGTCTGGCGCTGGTGCAGAACAACAACTACCATTTTCGGTTTACCCTGGCTCTTGCAACGGACGGTGGACTTGAGGCGCGGGTGATCCGCCGGAAGGGCGGGGAGGAAGAGACACTGGGCGTCTGTCGGGCGGTGGGCGTGCTACACTACCTGAAAATGGAGGCAATCGGTCAGGATTACGCGTTTTACTATGCGGCGACCCCCGAAGCGTGGGTTCCGATCGCGGAGCAAGTCGACGGCCGTATCCTCAGCACGCCGGTTGCAGGCGGATTCGTGGGCACGATGATCGGGATGTACGGGAGCGCCAACGGTGTATCGTCCGAATCGGTTGTGGATTTCGACTACTTTGAGTACCTTTCGCTCGATCGCTGACTGACGGCTGTACACTGTTCCATCTCACGTATCGCTATCTTCCCTACTGCCTCGTCAGCCGAGGCACGCCCTGCTGCTGCGTCGCGTGTTCGATTACGCACGGGAAGCGGGTATTCATGTCCGGTACCCATCGCGGTATTCACATTTGAAAACGCCGGGAAGTCGTACCGACTGCTGTATGACAGCGGCACGGACACTGATGTCGCTTTATTTGTGGTAAACCCGCTGTAAGCGCAAACGTCCTACAGAGCACAGTGGTCTACTCACCGACAGGGACAACGCGATGAAAATAACCGATATCAAAACATACGTCACCATGCCTGTTGAGGGCCTTGCGTGGCTCTTCATCGAGGTGGAGACAGATGAGGGGATAAACGGTCTGGGCGAATGCACCGACTACTTTTCCAACCCACACCTCGTACTCGGGTTGGAGGCTGTAAAACCCCTGGTCATTGGTTCGGACCCTGCAAACATCGAAGAAATGTGGCAGCGTCTGTTTCACGCGTACTCGAATCTGAACGGACGTGGCTATGTCTCGCACCTGATCTCGGCGATCGACATTGCGCTGTGGGATATCAAAGGCAAGACGCTTGGTGTGCCCATTTACCAACTTCTTGGCGGGCCGGTGCGTGATCGCGTGCCTCTCTACACGCACGTGCAGGATCAGTTTGCCGCTGGCGCCAACATCGACGATATGGTAGCCGCAGCGAAGCAGGCCAAGGCCGACGGATTTTGAGCCATCAAGACCGACCCGTGGAAGTGGCAGCGCGACCAGAACCCCGCGTTCAAGGGCGCAAGCCTGGTCGAACGCCTGACGCCGCACGCAATCGCAGAGTCGGTGCAGTGGATGGACGCGCTGCGCGAGGCCGTTGGTGCGGACTATGAGCTGATGGTGGACGCACACGCCCGTTTTGACGTGGCATCAGCCATCGCCGGAGCGCGTGCGCTTGAGCATTGCAACCTGGTATGGCTGGAAGAGCCGACACACGCAGAGTCCCTCGAAGCGCTGAAACAGCTCCGTGAGAGCGTGAATGTGCCGCTCTGCATCGGTGAGCGACAGTTCACCCGATGGGACTACCTGGCGGTGCTACAGCAGCGACTGGTGGAGTACATCATGCCGGACGTGGCGTGGTGCGGCGGTATCTCCGAATTCCGCCGGATCGCGGCATTGGCAGAGTCCGGTTACATCCGCGTCTCACCGCACGATGCGCTGGGTCCCGTCGCTATCGCCGCCAGCTTTCAGCTCTGCATGACCATTCCCAACCTGTATCGCGCGGAGTGTGTGCACACCTGGTTCGACGTGTTTGGGAAGATCGTCACGCCCATGTTTGACGTCCGTGAGGGCTGCCTTTTTCCAAACAATCGCCCGGGACTCGGCATCGAGATCATCCACGAAGAGGTTCAGCGCTACGCCATAGATGTCGACACACCTCCGGCGCGGCGTAGCCTGTGACCTGAATGGGCAGGAACATCGCCGAGGTGTGCGTCAACGAACAACGTCGGCGATGAGGGTGAGTGGGTTGTTTGCGAGAACGTCCGCGGCGATGATACGCTTTATATCACTGATTTCATGAACAGTACAGCGACCGCATGGCTTGCGGTAAAGCAGCAAGCTTTTTCGAAAGCCCCGTAGCCTGCTGCGGAGAGTCTTCAATCCTGTTAAACCGCTACTCTCTTCAACCAGTCACGATCCACATCAATCCCGAAGCCCGGGGCATCGCTTGGTATAAGGTATCCATCCTGGATGACGGCTGTACCGGGCAGGTCAACCGTTTCAGTGAGCGGCACACCGGGTGGCGATACCCCGGCAGACCGCTCGCCCCAGGTTGCGGCCGGCATGGCAAAGAGGAGATGCTGGCCATAGGGTTCGTTCATACCTCCGTGGGGTACGACCGTTAATCCGGCCGCTTCCGCAATATGGCAGATCCGAACAACGGCGGAAATACCGCCTGCCCATTTCAGATCCGGCTGAAAGATATCCACCAGACGTTGCTCTGCGGCCATGGAAAATGGTTGAGCCAGATACCAGTGTTCACCCGTCGCCAGCGTCTGTCCCGGCAGGCGTTGACGGACCTGTGCGAATCCGGCCAGATCATCCGGCAAGAGGAAATCTTCGATCCATTTTAAATGATAAGGCTTGAGCATGTCACCCAGTCGCACCATATATTCCACATCAAGGGCCATCCAGCAATCGAGCATGAGTTCTACCTCATCGCCGATCAGCTTTCTGGAGTCGGCCACCATGTTCTCCGCTTGATGCAACCCCGCTGTACCATCCATCGGACCATAGAGCATAGGCAGTTTCACCGCTCGAAATCCCAGTTCCAGATACCATTCCATGTCAAAGCCGGTAGCATAACAGAAGATCTTCTCTTTTTGCGGCCCGCCCAGGAGTTCGTATACGGGACGTTGTAACAGCTTGCCCTTTAAATCCCACAAAGCCAGATCCACCGCGCTGATGGCAAAAGAGGCGACTCCCTGACTGCCGTAAGACGCGCTCAGACGAACCATCATGTCATAGTGCTTTTCTGTAGCCATCACTGAATGGCCGACCAGGTGTGACCTGAAATGCTCGTTAATGATAGGGAGACAGGGGCCTGAGTTATTACTCAATCCCACACCGAACGTGCCGTCTTCTGCTTCCGCCACACAGATGAATTGTTTCCAGCTCGGCCCGGCTTTTCCCCTGTCGGTTCTGTACGCTTCATAGCGTTCCATCGGCCCTGCGGGTGCCCGTCCCTTCCGTACCAATGGAGATTTGGGCTTTTGTCTGACCCGGTCAAAATCAATGGCAACCGCCCTGACTTCTTTGATTTTCATGCGTTTACTCCGATCGGCCGACTCCGTTAATAATCCCGAAGACCGCCGTCAGGACCAATAAGCGGTGAGCGATTATAAGGTGTGGGAGGATAATGCCTGAACGCTTCTTCATTCAATTCGACGCCGAGGCCAGGGGCATCGGGCACGATCAGATAGCCTGCCTCGTATTTAACGGGTTCTTTAATCAAAGGGAGGGCGGATGGCATATGCTGATTCATGGGGTATTCCTGCACGGCGATGTTATGGACAGCCGCATCCAGTTGAACGCAAGCTGCCGTAAAGACACCACTCAGAGGATTATGCGGCACCACTCCCACGTGATTGGCTTCTGCCAGGGCCGCAATTTTTTTTACATTGGTGATACCGCCTGCTAGGGCTATATCCGGGCGGATATACGCGGCGCCTTTATGCTGGAGTAGCTCCTGAAACTGATGAATGGTGTACAGTCTTTCCCCCATGGCTACGGGCACCGGCATCTGAGCGGCCACATGCTGCCAGACGGACATATTTTCCGGCTCAACAGGGTCTTCAAAAAAGTACAGATGATAGGGCGCAAGCGCATGGCCGATGGCGATGGCTTCTGGTGGGGTCAGCCTGTTTACCGCATCGATCATGATGTCTACATTGTTACCCACGGCCTCACGGACCGCCCGCACACAGGTCTCCGCGTAATCTACGATCGCCGCGTATTGTCTGTGGGGGATGCTGTTGGGTGTTTTTCCGTTGAAATCCCCGAAAGGATAAAGCCGTAAGGCCGTAAGACCCTGTTCCACACCTTCAAGCGCCTTGTCTACTATCACTTCGGGTGTCTCACCGTTGATATGGCCGTATACCCGGACTTTTTCTCTTGTTGGACCGCCCAGCAAGGCATAGACAGGTTGGCCAAGCGCTTTACCCTTAATATCCCAGAGGGCCATATCGATGGCGCCAATGGCCGACATGGTATCTGCTCCGCCCCTGAAAATGCAACGCCGAAACATATGTTGCCAATGACGTTCGATGTGCAGCGGATCCTTACCGGTCAGATATTCCGCACAATACTCGACACCCGCGATGGGTGCATAAGGCGTGCCGCTGGTACCACTGGCCGGATGAAGCTCTCCGATTCCCGTGAGCCCTTCGTCTGTCTCAATTTTAACAAATAGGTAAGAAGCTGCCCGTAAGGTTTTAATCCGGGTAATTTTCATGGGATTTTTCCATTGTCAATTTTAAGCGGAGGCTTTAATGACTGCCCGAACTCGACGGTCAATTCTCGTGACACTGTCGCGAGAATTCGCTTTCCGTACGGCGCCCGCTCATCCTGCAGACTCTCAGCAAGGAGTCGCCGTCCCAGATGCCAGAACAGCAGCGTCGTAGTCGCGTTCGCCGCTGAGGATGTCCGCGTTGATCTCCGCCAGCGTGCGCAGCGTGAACTTCGAGGGGTTGTACAACGCCTGGCCCGCGGCGTCGCACAGGGCGGCGCGCTGCTCGGTGATGCGCGCCTCGTCGAGCATCTTCTTCGTGTCGAGCACGGCCTGCTTCCTGGGCTCCAACACAGCATCCATGCGCCGGATGACACACATCGGCAGGATGACATCGGGGTACTTCCCGCGCTTGAAGAGGTCGCGAAGGACGTCGTCCGCGATGCCCCAGATGAACGAGACGATCTTGTTGTGGGTGCTTGATCCATACTCAGGCGACTCCCAGTCCGGGCGTGACCCGGCCGCGGGACATACGACTGCCAGGACGCCGATGAACGAAGTGTTGCACCCAGGCGTAGTTGGCGTTGCCCGCGGGCGGCGTGCCGTAGGTCCAGCGCTGGTCGTCCTTGAACAGATTGCCGCACCAGTCGCTGTGGTTTCTTGTAACCTGTTTATGATACCTGAGGATGTGACGATGCCACGAATAAGTAGTCCCTATGAGAAAAATCAAGGAGATTTCGCCTTTTTCCGATCCGCGCGTTGAAAATTCGGCCAGATCGGTCAATCCCGACCCTGATCCTTGAGTGCAGTTGCCCTAACGAATTCGCACCACGATTCGGATTACAGCTTACTACAGCCGAATCCCCTCAAGATAGATACGAGCCGGCCAGGTCCCGTCTTCGCACCGGTATTTTTCGCCCGCAGGCATGGCTTCGGGATTTTTGAAGACTCCCCGCAGCAAGCTGCGGGGCTTTCGAAGAAGCTTGCTGCTTTACCGCAAGCCATGCGCTCGGTGTACTGTTCAATGGGGTGCAACCCTGAATTTCTCGATAACGTCGTTATTCAATTCAAAGCCGAGGCCCGGCCGTTCGGGGACCTCGACAAACCCATTCTGATCGACCTGAATCTGCGGCACGAGCAGTTCGGAAATGATGGGTGAGTCAGGAAATGCCATCGGCATCTCGAAATAGGGCATGTTCGGCAGCACCGCAGCGAGATGAATCTCCGCGGCCACACCCACCATATGGCACCAGGCGTGGGGCACGCAGATCAGACCGCGACGATAGGCGGCTTCAGCGATGCGGGTGATTTCGCGTATGCCGCCTGATCGGACGGAACTCGGTTGCACGACATCCACCCGGCCTTTTTCCATAATCTCTTCGAACTCGAAACGGGTGGTAAATCCCCAATCGCCGACCGCAATCCGTGTTTCCACCGTGTCGGCGAGCCGGGCATAACCTGCGAGATTGTCTGCCGGCAGCGGCGCCTCTATGAAAAAGGGATGGTAGGGCTCAATGGCACGGATGGAGGCTATGGCCTGCCCCACTTCATACCAGCAGTTCTGGACATCAATCAAAACGTCCCTGTCCTCGCCGATGGTTTCGCGCACGGTCTGCACGATTTCAATGTCTCGCCGGATGCTGACATGGCCGAAACCACCGGGCCATTCTTCCAGTTTCATGGCGCGGAAGCCACGGGATCTGGCCAGTGTAAACCGCTCAACAATCTCCTCCACGTTTTTGCCAGGCGCATATACGGTAGCATAGGGCATCACCTTGTCCTTAATTTCCGCGTCTTCGCGGACGGTGCAGCAGGCATGCCAAATGAGCTCGCTCACGGGCTTTCCGAGCGCCTTGCCTGCTATATCCCAGAGCGCGGTTTCGATGGCGCCGATGGCAGCGATGGTGACGCCACGCCGACCGAACAGCCCGGTGCGGGCATACATCTTCTGCCAGAGACGTTCCACTTGCAGCGGGTCCTCACCATGGAGAATTTGCCGTAAACCGCCGTCCGCACGGATAACAGCGTCAATAACCAGCGACGGTGATTCGGCTTGCCCGATACCGGTAATCCCTTCGTCTGTATGCACCCGCACCAGGGTTTCGTCGGCCTTTCCCGGGTCAACTAAGGCAATGGTTTCAACTGCAATGATTTTCATGGCAACTCTTTTTTGAGTCAGGTACTCCGGCTTCACTGAACTTTTTGCCTAACGATACCTGATATGGGCGTAGCTCGCCCTTTCGATAATTTCCGGCGTCGCAGAGGCTGTTTTAAAAGTTGCTCCGTCAGCCCAAGAACGAGCGACAGGCATTCGCCTGTTTCTCATGCCGATATCAAGGCGCGCGAAGCAGCCTTCAGAACCAGGCGAAGCCTGTCAGAAGGATAGGGCGATACAGCGTAACGCAGAGAGCGCCTTTCGCAGCCGTTCGACGCCAGGCCGGATTCGTCCGGCAAGGTGTCAGCTGGCAGCCAGCACTTCCCTGGCTGCGGCCGTGGTCTCCCTCACCTGGTCGAGCGTGCCCATCCCGAACAGGCTTGCCTTCGCCCCGACATCGTTGAACACATACTCAAAGGCTTTGTGCCTCAGGTACCGTCCTCCCGCCATCGGCTTGATCGCAATGATCGGCTTGCCGGCATTCCGTATGGCGTCGAGCGCAAGCTCGGGCGTCGGGAACATAAACGTGCCCGGTTGATTGACGGTCGTAAGGTAACCGTCGACCGCTATACCCTCCCTTTCGAGCAGGGGATTGGTAACCCCCGCATGATGCACACTCGTTATGACCGTTTTGAAACGGCGTCGAAGAAAGTCGAGATATTCGCGTATCAGATCGAACCGTCCCAACATGGCCAACAGATCAATCTCGGCGCCGGGGTCAGCGACAAGGATCTCGCACCCTTCGAAAAACCCGATGTGGCGCTCCAGAGCCGCGTAATCGATCTGCATGCGGGCGGCTTCGTCAGGCGTATAGGAAGGCACGGTCTCGGGTGTAACCATCCCGTCAAACGCTCCACCCAAAACATAGCGTATAATTTCGTCTTTCCCGATGTGGTCCCGAAACGCCTGTCCGCCCATCCATTCGTATTTGGCGTAAAAAGTGGCGTGCGCACGCTGTGAGTAAGCGACCATCTCGCCGTCCAGAGTTACGGGAATCAGGATGTAAGCCAGTAGACCGATCCGGGTGTCGGTGATCTGCTCGGTTTCCCAGATCGCCTGCAGATGGAGCCGGTCCAGTGCGGGTAACATGTGGTCAACCTGGACCGCGGTAATCCCCGCCTCGCGTACCGCGTACTGCAGCACTTCTGACACCGCAGACACCGGGTTGAACGCCCGGAAATTTGCTGCATCGCGTTCGCGGTTCTGATAGGAACAGCCGTCATACGGATGAATCCCCATGATCAACCGCGGTATCTCCACTTCGCCGATGCGCGTCGTCGGCACGCTGCATGCTTCCAGATAGTTTTTCATAGTTTCTCTAGCTATTGTTGTGTATCTCTCGTATCGGTCTCTGCTCCATGGGGCGATCCGCGCCGTAAGGGTTGCCGGGCGGCAGTGCTCCGCTCAGGCGCCTGTGATATGGTGCGTATGTACATGTGTCTCGGCCGTTCTATCGGGTGATAGTGGGCGCGTCCAGCCAGAATGCGTAAAGGGCCGCGTTGCTGAGTTCAAAACGCACGACGATCATCTCTCCGGACAGGGGCCTGATGCCGGCGCCGCCTTTCCAACGCATGACCCCGTCGGTCGTGTCGCCCGAAACGCCCAGGCAGTCCTCAAGCGCATAGCCCGGGATCGGCTCGTCGATGGCCAAGTTCCATGCCGGGCTGTTGGTCCACTTGTTAACCGCTAGTGGAATCGGTCGGACGCGGAAAAGCTCCGCCCGGACATACCCGATAGAGGATTTCCTCCGGGATGCAGTTCCACATCGGTGCTCGCCTTCTTGCAGGCCGGCTTCGTTGTCCACATCGACGATGGACGAACCGGACATGATGTACCCGGATGGTTTGCCGTTAATGCTGGCTATTACGAGACAGGGGTATTCGGGCCAGCGGAACGATTCCTCATACCTTTCTGGCCGAGGATATAACGATTTTCGCCGTAATGGAACGGTTTATCGTCCGTCCGTCGCCAGGGGCGATCGCCGAATGCCCCGCCGGTTGCGGTCCAACCGCCGTAATCAGGACCTTCGAAATCTGCTATGAGTATGTCGGGTTTTATGGGATAGCGTTTCGATAATGGAAGACATTCCTATGTCACCTTCAGTGTCGTCCGTAATTCATCCTCATAAGCATGTCTGCCGATCATCAGCGTAAATACACCGGGTTCCACGGTCCACCGGTCGTCCATGCCGTAGAAACAGAGCGCCTCCCATCCCACCTCGAACGTTACTGACTTTGTCTCGCCCGGCGCCAGATGCACTCGATCGAAACCCTTGAGCTGCTTCCAGGGGCGCATCACCGAACAGATTTCATCCCGGATGTACAGCTGCACCACCTCATCGCCGGCCACAGCGCCCGTATTCGTCACCTCCACCGAGACCCTGGCCGTTTCATCCGCCCCGATCCGCTCCGGAGAGACGGTCAGGTTTTCATAGGCGAACGTGGTGTAGCTCAGACCGTAGCCGAACGGATACAGCGGTTTGGCGTCCATCTCCACGTAGGAAGGGCGTGAAGAGTACTTGTGGTAGTAGTAGACCGGCAACTGGCCGACGTGTTTGGGTACGGATACGGTCACGCGACCGCCGGGATTGTAGTCGCCGAAAAGCGTCTCGGCCACCGCGGTCCCGCCCGCTTCGCCGGGATAGCCGGCATCCAGGATCGCGTCGGCGTGTTCGGCGATCCATTTTATGCTCATGGCCCGGCCGTGGATCAGCACCACGACGAGCGGCTTGCCGGTTTCCTTGAGGGCTTTCAACAGGTCTTCCTGAACGCCCAGGAGATCGAGCGTGGCGCGATCCGTATTCTCGCCGCAATCGGAATTCGCCGTCCTCCGGCTGGTGAGGGCGCCGGCCTTTTCCACACATTCTCCCTTGCTGCTGCCGCCGACCACGGCGATGATCACGTCAGATCTCCGGGCTGCTTCAAGCGCCGCTTCAAAACCCTCCATGGACGAATCCCGGACAGCGCATCCCTGCGCGTAATGAACGGCTGTGGCCTTCGATACGATAGCCCGGACACCGGCCAGGACCGTCACCACCTCTTCCGGACGATGGGCCGGCGCGTAATCACCGAGCTGGGTCCATTCGTCGTCGCTGTTCGGACCGACGACCGCCACGGCGCCCATCGTCTTCCCCAGCGGCAGAAGGTTATCGTCATTTTTCAGAAGGACCATGCTCTGGCGGGCGGCTTCCAGCGCCAGGTGAAGATGTTCCGGGCGCCGCGCGACCGCTTCCGCCCGGTCGGGATCCACGTACGGATTTTCGAACAGGCCCAGCAGGAACTTCAGGCGCAGCACACGCCGGACGGAACGGTCGATGTCTTCCATGGACACGAGCCCTTCCTCCATCGCTTCGGCAAGTTGCGCATAGGCCGCCCGTTCCGGTTTGCCGAGCACCTTTTCCTCATAGACCGCGTCCGGACTGCTCATGTCCAGGCCGGCTTTGAGGGCCAGCGCCGCAGCCTCCCGGACACTGCCCGCCATGCGGCAACGGATCAGGTACAACACATCCCAGGCGTCCCCCATGGTGATGCCCTTGAAACCCCATTCGTCCCGCAGCAGGTCCGTCATCAGGTATTTATGGCACGGCGCCGGGATGCCGTCGTAAATAGATCGCTCAACCATGACACCCTCGGCGCCAGCCCGTACGGCGTCCCCCCAGGGTCGGAGGATGTTTTCCTGCATCTCGATCATGCCGCGGCTCGTTTCGCCGAAGTCGTGCCCGCCGTCCGTATCGCCCACCCCCGGATAGGCGCGCAGCATGGCAATCATAGAGCTGTCGCTGTCGAGTGAGGCGCCATACAGGCCGCGCACCATGGCGGCGCCCAGTTGCCCCACCAGGTAGGGATCTTCGCCGTAGTTCTGATCGCTGCGCCCGATTCGGGGATCACGGATCACGTCCAGATCAGGGGCATAGGCGACCGTCTCCCCCCGGCTTCTGGACTCCACCGCGATGACACGCCCGGCGGCTTTCTGCAGATCCCGGTTCCAGGTGCATCCCATACTGAACACGGACGGCAGGATGGTGCTGTCCAGGCCGAGGTGGCAGTGGTTGTTGTCGTTGGTGATCAGGACGGGGATACCGGGGCGGGTATGTTCGATGACGTGCTTTTGCACCTTGTTCGACAACTCTGCCGCCTGCCTCGCTGTCAGGGCGGTTTCGGCGGTATAGCGGGAGAAGGGATCCGCCCGCAGGAATATGCCCAGCTGTCCTATGGCAACGTCGGTGAGTATCTTCTTCAGCCCCGGCGACAGGTCGACGTCGTTATCCTGTTTTTCCCACAGCTTGTAGTCCGGCAGTTCATCCCGGAGCTGTCCGATCTTCTCCTCCACCGTCATACGGCTCAGGAGATCTTCCACCCGTTCCTCGATAGAACAGACGGGATTCTTGTATACAGGCGTTTTTTCTATATTAGATTCCATTTGATCATTTGCCTTTTCGTTTATTTGCCCAACGTCACCGTGCACACGCTGCGGGAACCGATACGAATGGGCGCCTCTTCCCTGGTCCGGTCTTGATGCCCGAGAGCCGGACCCATACCCATGCCTCGCCACAGCCGTGCGCGGTCAGCGTCCAGCCGCTATCGTCCTCTTCTATCGTATCCACAAAGACGCCCGAGTCCTCATAGTAGAGCCGCACGCCGTCGTTGGCAGTGACTTAGCCGGTGTTTGTGTTCTATTCCCTTTCCTCCCACCTCCGACTGAATGTCAAGGCGGGCGTTGGTGCCCTTCCCCCCAAAGGATGGAGAGCCTCAAAAGGCAAATGAGTATAACCTGACTCCCCCGTAAAACCAAAAGCGCAGCGCGATGTGCCGCGCCTCGATGCCGACAAAGCTGTCCCGCCCGCCCCACCGCACCGCGATACGCAATCCATCCTCGTCCACGGGACAGCACTCCGCCGCTTGGAAGCCGGCGATCGGCACCTGTGATTCCGCGTCCAGCACTTCCACGGCGATCCAGTTGCGCCGGGGGATCGTGCTCCCCACATTCACGGTGAGGCGGGCGCGAGCGGGATCGACGACCCGAATCGGGCGGGTGACCATGTACCCGGGCGTCTCGCTATCCTTCGTCTCAAGGCAGGTGAACCGATCGAGGGGCAGCGTGGCAAGGCCCATACGCGACAGCCGAATGCAACCGGAGTTGCCCAGTATCTCTCCACGCCGGGGCAGGTTGTCGCCGGATGGCCATGAGGTCCACTCGTGTCCCTGGCCACAGTAGAAGAGGTAGAGGGTATCGTCCTTGATGACCGCTTTGTCGGAGATGACCAGGAACCCGTCGTCCCACTCGCCGTACCGGCCCCTTCGGATGACCTTCTGATGGGACTGCACGCGCTGGTAGTGCTCGCCGTCCCGACTTACGGCAAGCCGGATATCCGCACCATAGGTCCCGCACAGCCCGTACCCATCCGGCACGAACCAGCCGTATTCATAGAGAAGGATGTAGAAACCACTATAGGGGATGATCTGCAGGAAGTGGTTTTCATGCTCGGACGAGCCGAACGGGGTGAGCACCGGGTTTGCCTCGCTGAAGGTCCAGTGGGTCTCGTCCGGGCCATACGCCAGGCACTTGGCTCTCACGTCCGGGTAGGACGACCGCGACTTGTCCAGCCCCGGCTTCCGATTGGCGCGGCTGTCGCTGACCTGGCCGAACAAGAGATACCGGCGATTCGGGTCGAGCGCCGATTCGTCTTTGATGAAGGCTACCGGGTGTCCCAGCCCTGCAACATCCAGGGCCTGCCCCTTGCTCCAGTGGATCCCGTCGGCCGAGTAGCCGATCTGGAACTCCGGAGAACCGGGCGCGCGCTTCATGTTCTGGATGATCATCTTGTAGCGCTTCTCGGGGTCTGGCTCGGAGTTGTCCTTTATCACTGGCCCGAACCAATCTGGGAAGCAGATGTTGTTCGCCTTGTTGCCGTTGTACTCGCAGAGCCCGAGGTTCGGCTTTTTCCAGTGGATCCCATCCGGGCTCGTCGCGTAGCCGCCGATCCACCTCGGCTGGTGTGTGGGATCCTTGAACAGACCCGTGCCCGCATACCAGCACTTGAAGACACGCGCTTCCTCGTCGTAGATGACGGATCTCGACTGCCACGGGCTGGCCTGCACGGAGTCCCACTCGTGAAGGTCGCCGAGCGGGAGCACGGGATTCAAGGGATGCTTTTCGGCTTCGGTCACGGTCTGGACGACCCCTCCGAGTTCCTGAATCTCGAGCAGGTCCAGGAAGAGAACGTGCGTCTTCGGGGTAGTCTCGAGAACCGGACCGGCCGGGTTAGGCACAGGCGGTGTCCTTTCTTCAAGACGGTTGCGTCTTGGGGATAGAAGTTTCAAAAGATCCGCTGTTCATTTACTCTTGAAATCGCTATTACCTGTCCCAGGGGAACGTAAGCGTGGGACGGTTTGCATAGCGATTCATTTTAATTGTCAACGTGCTCCCGCAACCCGGTCTGAGATGAAGGGTGAAATAAGCCTCGTTTATTGCCGTCACACCGTGCGGACCTGCTATACTGACAATGTGATGTTCCCCATATGCTCCACCCTGCACGACAACCGTCCTGGGCGAGATCTGGTTCGTGTTGATCAGGGTGAGTGTGGCTTCGTCGTGGGTCATCCGTTCCACCAGCGCGGCGACATCTTCGGGGATGCCCGCGCGGTGTCTGGCGGGATCAAAATAGCGGAA
>VGJU01000046.1 GCA_016867335.1 Candidatus Zixiibacteriota bacterium
CCGGCGTCCCTTCGTGAAACCGGATCGTAAACCGTTCGGTTTGATCGGGGGCCTGTGCCGGGTGGACGCCCATCCCCGGTGTGATAAAACCTGCCGGTGTATGAAGCGATTCCAGTTTGCCCGCCTCGTGGGTAAGCCCCAGAATGTTGGCATCGGTCGAATACGGTTTGTCGTGCGTCGCTTGCACCGGCAGGTTGTGCGACTGGCAAAAGTCGATCATCTCGCGGCGTCCGGGAAATTCGTTCAGGAAATGCGGATCTCGCCACGGGGCGTACACCGAAAAATTGGGTTTCAACATGTTGGTGACCAGTTGGAAACGTACCTGATCGTTGCCCCGACCTGTGGCGCCGTGCGATAAAATGTCGATGCCGCGTTTTTCCATTTCGGGCAGAAGTACCCGTACCGTGATGTGACGGGCAATACCCGTGGTGTTCCAGTAGTCGCCTTCGTATTTGGCTTGACACCGGATCACGTCCATACCGGCTTCGGCCAGTTCCTCTTTTGCATCGACAAGGATAGCCTCCTTGGCGCCGCAGCGGAGCATTCGCTCGCGGATGTAGTCCACGCGCTCCTCGTCCGGTTGTCCGAGATCGGCGGTAAAACACACGACATCCACCCCGCGGTCGTTCAGCCAACGGGTGAGGGTACAACTGTCCAGCCCGCCCGACACCGCCGCGCCGACCGTTTTACCCTTCAGGTCTTCTACGTTCATACACACAACCTCATTGCAATATTTGGATTTTAGATTAAAAAACTGTCTTGTAGTCCGCAATTTGCCAATGAACACATGAGACACTCGAAAGTCAAGGGAGACAACAAAACCTTGTGTAGCGGAGAGGGCGCTCGTATTTTTAGCGAGGAACGGACGAGGGCAGCGTTTGGGTATCAGGAGAGGATTATGGATTTGCGGGATGAGTTTCACGGTCCGAACGCGGCGTATGTGCTGGAGCTTTACGAGCGTTATCTACGAGATCCAAACTCGGTGGATGAGCCAACACGCGCCCATTTTGAGCGGTGGACGTCTTTGCCGGACCAGACGCCGGACGATGCGATGGGGGGCGTCTCCGGTGCATCGTCCGCGCTGGGCGCGAGCGTGGCGAATCTTGCGCAGGCCATACGCGAATACGGACATCTGGCCGCCGAATTGGACCCGCTCGGTATGAGTGTCCGCGAAGACCCCGCGCTTGAACTGGAAACCTACGGACTTACCGAAACACGGCTTCGACAGGCCCCAGCGACACTGGTGGGCGGTCCTTTGGCCGAGCGATCCGCCAACGCTTTTGAGGCTGTGGAGCGGCTTCGCGCGATCTATATGTCCACCATAGGGTACGATTACGCCCACATCCGCGTGCCCGAAGAACGTGACTGGCTTCGTGAGGCCGCAGAGGCGGGGCGTTTCCGCCCCCCGCAGGATCCCGTCAACCCTGTCGCCATCCTCGACCGGTTGACACAGATCGAAGCCTTTGAACAATTCTTGCACCGTACGTTTCCGGGCAAAACCCGGTTTTCCGTCGAAGGGTTGGACACGGTGATACTGGTGTTGGACGAGGTCATCGGCGAGGCGGCGGAAGCGGGTATTCTCCACATCATGATTGGCATGGCGCACCGGGGTCGGCTCAACGTTCTCGCGCACACGCTCAACAAGTCCTACGAGCAGATACTGGCGGAGTTTCGGGATCCGGTGGAACGAAAAAACAAACACGGTGACGACGTGGGATGGACAGGCGACGTAAAATACCACAGCGGCGCGCGGCGTGCGCTTTTCGATGGAGACGGTCAGGAACTCGATCTGACCATCTCGCTCGCGCCGAATCCAAGCCATCTCGAGGCGGTCAACCCGGTCTTGCAGGGCATGGCGCGCGCGGCCGGCACCCAAGTGGATCGACCCGGCGCAGTGCGCCCCAATCCTGCCGGCATATTGCCCATCCTCATCCACGGCGACGCGGCGTTTTCGGGACAAGGCGTGGTCGCCGAAACGCTTACCTTGAGCCGCGTGCCGGGATACCGCACCGGCGGAACCATCCATATCATTTCGAACAACCAGCTTGGGTATACCACATTACCGGAGCAGTCGCGCAGTACGTTGTATGCAAGCGATCTGGCCAAGGGATACGAAATCCCCATTGTCCACGTCAACGCGGACGATCCGGCGGCGTGTGTCGAAGCAGCACGGCTTGCCCATGCGTACCGGACTACCTTTCAAAAGGATTTTCTGATCGACCTGATTGGCTATCGGCGGTACGGCCACAACGAAGGGGATGAACCCGGATTTACGCAACCGTTGTTGTACAAAAAGATAGAAAAACATCCTACCGTGCGACATATCTGGGCATCGAAACTGACCGCAGACGGTCTGATACCGACCGACCGACCGACGGAGATGATGACAAAACGCATGGCGTCTCTCCAACAGACGCTGGACCGGCTCGACGCCGAGGCGACGTTGATCGAACCACACGCCAAAACCCCGCCACCCGGCGCTGCCCGGCGTGTGCGAACCGCCGTATCGCTACGAAGACTGCAACAATTGAACCGAGCGCTGTGGACCTTTCCCGACGGGTTTACCCCGCACCCACGCTTGGAGCGCGTCATCGACCGCCGCCGCCGCGCCTTGGACGACCCGGATGCCGCCACAATCGACTGGGCGCTGGCCGAAACCCTCGCGTTGGCCAGCATCCTCGAAGACGGCGTGTCCATCCGCATGACGGGCGAAGACGTGGAACGCGGCACGTTCAGCCAGCGACACGCCGTCCTGCACGACTACGAAATCGACCGATGGATCGCCCCGCTACGCGATCTGCCGCAGGCCAACGCCGCATTCGAAATACGCAACAGCCCGCTTTCCGAATACGCTGCGCTCGGCTTTGAGTACGGATACAACGTACAAGCCCCGGAGCGTCTCGTGCTATGGGAAGCCCAATACGGCGACTTTATCGACGGCGCACAGATCGTCCTCGACGAGTTTGTCTTTTCGGCAAGAGCCAAATGGGGTCAAACCCCGTCATTGGTGATCCTGCTGCCACACGGTTTCGAAGGACAGGGACCGGACCATTCGAGCGGTTTTTTGGAGCGTTTTCTGGAACGCGCCGCCGATATCAATATGCGGATCGCCAACTGCACCAACGCCGCGCAGTATTTTCATCTGTTGCGCCGTCAATCACGTCTCCTGACGGTAGACCCACTCCCGTTGGTCGTGATGACACCCAAAAGTCTACTGCGTCACCCGCTGGTTGCCTCATCTCCCCGCGAATTTTTCGAAGGAGTCTGGCAACCCCTTATAGACGACGCCGAGGCGCGTAAACAACCCGAAGCGATTCAACGACTTATCTTTTGCAGTGGCAAGGTGTACGTAGACCTTGTCACCCACGAACTCCGAAATGCCGTTTCCGAAGAGGCTATCGTCCGAATCGAACAACTCTACCCCATCCGGTGGGACTTGCTCAACCCCATTCTCGATGCCTATCCCAACCTGACCGAAGTGGTATGGGTCCAGGAGGAGCCGGAAAACATGGGGGCATGGACGTATTTGCGGCCTGTGTTGGAATCCGGCATTCGAGACCGATGGCCGCTGCGGCTTGTCGCCCGCACCCGCAACTCCAGTCCGTCCGAAGGCTCTTCCGCCATCCATGGAGTACATCAGGAAGAACTGGTCCGAAAGGCATTTGCCGTAGGCGAAGCCGGAACCATACACAGCAATTGAGGTTTTCACGGAGAACACGCATCATGGCGATAGATATTCTCGTACCCGAATTGGGCGAGTCGGTCGTGGAAGCCACGGTCGGCGCATGGCTCAAACGCGAAGGCGAGGCCGTGACCACGGGTGAAACGCTTGTGGAACTTGAGACGGACAAGGTGAATCTGGAGGTTACCGCCGCCGGATCGGGTGTGCTTCACATCACGCGCCGCACCGGGGAAGATGTCAAAATCGGGGATGTGCTCGGTAACATCGACGAGCACGAGGTGGCTTCCCCTACCGGCGATGGACACGCCAACACCCTGCCGCCCGTACCAGACGAACTCGATGCCCATGAGGAACGGGTGACTCCTGTGGCGCGACGCATCGCCCGCGAGGCCGGTGTCGATGTCAGCGAACTCCACGGAACCGGCCCAGGCGGTCGGGTGACACGTCAGGACGTGGAACACGTCATCGCGGAGCAAAAGTCCACCGCGCCGGTGTCTGGCCGGCCTTTGTCTCCATCGCCCGAAACGCCCTCTCCCGTCACACCGCCGCCCGTACCCTCCGGCGCAGACCGCGAAGAGATCGTCCCCATGTCACGCCGTCGACGGACGATCGCCCAGCGATTGGTGGAAGCCCAGCATACGGCGGCCATGCTCACCACGTTTAACGAAATCGACATGACCGCCGTTATGGACCTGCGCAACCGCAAACGCGAGATGTTCGAAAAACGACACGGCATTCGGCTCGGTTTTATGTCGTTTTTCGTAAAGGGCTCCATTGCGGCGCTCAAAGACTTTCCTCCGCTCAACGCCGAAATACGCGACCAGTCCATCGTCCTCAAACGCCATTACGACATCGGCATCGCCGTAGGCGCGGAAGAAGGCCTGGTGGTTCCCGTGCTCCGCGACGCAGATACTTTGTCATTTGCCGAAATCGAAAAAGGCATCAAGGCGTTTGCGGACCGTGTCAAAACAGGAGCCCTGTCGCTCGAAGACCTGCGCGGCGGCACGTTTACCATCACCAACGGCGGAATATTCGGCTCGTTGCTTAGCACGCCCATCCTCAACCCCCCTCAAGTCGGCATTCTTGGTTTGCACAAGATAACGGAGCGGCCCATCGCGCTCGATGGCCAAGTGGTTATCCGGCCCATGATGTACGTCGCCCTTAGCTACGACCACCGTATCGTAGACGGACGCGAAGCCGTGCAATTTCTCGTTCGGCTCAAAGAACGAATCGAAGATCCCGCCTGTCTACTGCTGGATGTATAAATGAACGATCGGACGCTTCGTCTGGCGTTGATTCCGCTCGGCATCGGTGTCAATATGGCCATCGGCACGATGGTATATATGCTCAAACTGCCGATCTATCTCGATGCCATCGGGACGATCATCGTCACGCTGCTTGCCGGTCTTCGACCGGGCATACTCACCGCCGTCCTCACTCAAATCATCGCCGGATACACGATCAACCCGGTGTTGCCCTATTTTATACCGACCGGGGTGGCGATTGCGGTATATGTCCACATAGCCGCGCGGTGGGGCGCGTTCCGCACGCTCGGAGGGACCGTCGTCGCGGGGTTGGGATTGGGGATCGTGGCCGGTCTGGTGTCCGCGCCGATCATCGTATATGTGTTTGGCGGAGTTACGGCCACGGGACGTAGCGTCCTCACTGCCTATCTCTTGTCCGCGGGCGAGCGCGTACTCAAAGCCGTTCTGCTCTCCGGAGCTGCGGCTGAACCGTTGGACAAGACACTCCAGTGTATTCTGGTAGTGTGGCTGCTCAACGCCGTTCCACAGAGCCTGATCCGGCGGTTTTACAACGGAAATTTTTCGGAAACGGCATCGCCACGCCCGGTAGTGTTTCCGCTTTCCTTTGACCACCGTCCCGTAGTGCAAGGCATACACCCCGTCGTACGGGGCGTGGCGACGCTGTTCGGAATCGCCGGGACGCTCATGGCCAAGGAACCCGTGTTCCCGTTGTTTTTCTGGTTGGGCATACTCGTTCCGCTGTGCCTTTTTACCGGTCTTGCACGAAAACATATCCGGATGGTCGGAGGTGTGGTACTGCCGCTCGCCATCGTGCTTGTAGCGGTATGGGGTGTGCTTGTAGGAGCGCCACCCGGAGCGCCACCCGGATCGGACCCCGACGGCGGCGTGCGGTACGCCGCGCTGATCGCGCTCAAACTCACCGTGTTGGCCGGGCTTTTTCACCTGTGTTTTATGTCGATCCCACAGTCCGAACTGCTTTCCACCTTCTGGCATTGGGGGATTCGCGGCGACTATCTCATCGTGGCAATCGGCGCGTTTACCATTTGGCCAGAGTTCAAACTACGCGCCGAACAGATTCTTACCGCCCGTTTTGCCAGAGGTCTCATGCCCGACCGGCGGCTGTTCACACGGTTTTTCCAGCTTCCCTACATGCTCCGGCCCCTGCTCGTGTGGTCCCTGCGTGCCGCAGTACAACGCTCCGAAATGTGGGGACAACGTCATCTTCTCGACCGACTTGGCGAGATGCGGCATACCTACCAAGGCGCGTGGATCTCCAACACAACGCTGTTTTTGCTAAGCATCGCATGGGTAGGGCTACAGTGGATAAAAAACCCGTGACCGATCTCTTTGCCCCACTCGACACGCGTCGATTTTTGGCACTGCACGGACCCAATTTTAGCGGTCGCTCTTACTGGCTCCGTTTTATCACCGGTCTCGAAACCGATATGGACGGCCGGTACACCTCCGAACTTCGGGACCGAAGGTCTTGCGCCTATATCGGCCCGGAGGTGTATAACGCGATTTCCGGACTTGCCCCCACCGTAGCCGACGAACTGAGCATCCACTTGCGGGGAACGCGATACGCCGATGCGCTTGGCGAAATGCAGGAGACGTTGGGGCTAAACGCACTCCGTGAGCGCAACCCGGTTACGCTTTCGGGCGGCGAACAGGCCATGCTGACGATGGTCTGCGCGCTCGGACTCTGCCCGCTCAATCTTGCCATAGACAGCACGATCGAGCAGATCAGCGCGGAATACCGTCCGGTGATATTTCAAGCGCTGACAACGGATGTCTTCCCTTTTACATCCATTGCATTGGCGGACAATCGGCTCGGAGAGTACGACGGACTGCCGGAGACAACGGTCATCCCGGGGGACATGGGCGCACCGGCCCCTCAACGTCTGTTACCCATCGACCCGCTCGACCCCGACGCCCCACTACCTTTGTCTACCACGCAAGCCCCGAATTTGCAGTTGAAAGGTCTCGATTTTCGCTATCCCGACGGTCCGTATGTCATCCGGAAGATGGACCTTGCCCTGACCCCCGGTCGCGTATACACGTTGACCGGACGCAACGGTGCGGGCAAAAGCACACTGGCAAAACTGCTGTGTGGGGTACTCCGCCCTGATGCTGGACGCATCCTGTTGGGTGACATGGTGTACGATCCCTGGAAATCACCCGGACGGCTTGTCGGGTTTCATTTTCAAAATCCCGATCTTCAACTGTTTTCTCTTTGTATCGACCAAGAAATCGGCGCCGGACCCGTCGCGCAAGGCGTAGAGGCTACGATCGTACAAGACCGCGTCAATGCGCTGCTCCGGCTTTTCGGTTTGTCGAGAATGCGAGACATACACCCGCTCGAAACACCGTTTGTCATAAGAAAACGCATCGCACTCGCCGCCACGATTGCCATGGGGTGTCCATGGCTTATTCTGGACGAGCCTACACTGGGACAGGACGACACCACATCAAAGGCACTGGCCGCAATCGTACACCGACTATGCGACCAAGGGTTTGGCATGATCATCGTTTCACACTCGACCATGTTCCGGAATCTGTTAAACGGAACGGAAATCAAAATGTCGTAAAGACAGGTTTGTGCCTGCTCCACACGATGATACCGGGAGGGATATGTCAAGCATCCCAGTGATCGACCTGTCGCCGCTGCACGACGGCTCGGAGGCCGGGTTGCGAACGACGGCGGAACGGATTCGGGACGTATATAGTTCCGTCGGCTTTGCCTATATCGTCGGGCACGGGGTGTCTGTAGCGCTTGTGGAGCGAGCGTTTGACGCGCATCACCGTTTTCATGCGCTTCCCGAAAGCAAGAAACTTCGTATTTCGGTAAACACCCATCATCGCGGCTATATCGCCATAAACACCTCTACGGTCGTCACGAGCCGCTATGCAAAAGTGACACGGCCCAACCAGAGCGAATCGTTTATGATGATGCACGAACTTGCGTCGGACGATCCCGATGTGGCTGCGGGAAGACCGCTGGCCGGACCCAATCAGTGGCCCGATCTGCCTCGGTTCCGCGAGGAGGTAACGGAGTACAACGACACACTCAAATCGCTGTGTGGACGTCTGCGCCGCGCTTTTTCGGTTGCCCTCGGCGGAGCGCCGGACGATCTGGACGCTTGTTTTGAACACCCAACGACTTTTTTACGGATGCTCCACTACCCGCCCCTCCCCGACACACGGCCCGACGACCTCTACGGTTCGGCTCCGCACACCGACTACGGGTTTATTACCGTATTGGCACAGGACGACATCGGCGGGCTTCAGGTACTCACCCCCAACGGGGTGTGGATAGACGTGCCTCCCATGCCAGACGCCTTTATCCTAAACACCGGAGATCTTGTACCTCGGTGGAGCAACGGCCTTTTTCTGTCCACCCCCCACCGCGTATACAACCGCCAAGACCGCGACCGATATTCCATTGCTTTTTTTTATGATCCGCACATGACTACCACAGTGGCCTGTCTGCCCGGCTGTACGGGACCGGGGCACCCAACGCAATACGATCCCGTAGTATACGGAGATTATCTCATGGAACGGCTCAACCGCAACCATGACTACCGCAAGGAGAAAATATGAAACGCTATCGCGCCGCCGTAATCGGTCTGGGATGGATGGGTCTTCTCTACGACCTGGCCGAACGAACCGCCGATCGCTTCGAAATCGACGATGTAAACCGTCCAACTCCTCCGCTCGACATACACCGTCGAACACTGGCGCATCGGCATCCGGGAGACGAGGGGTTGCCCAATTCCGCCGCCGAAGCGTTGTGGATTCGGCCTGATATCGAACTTATCGCCGGCGCCGACCGCGACCGAAAACGGCTCGACGCCTTTTCGGAACGTTATGGTATTCAAACGGTCTATACGGACGCCGAAGAGATGCTGCGCCGCGAGCTCCCCGAAATCGTAGCCGTATGTACCAATACCAAATACCGCGCGCATTTTACCTGTTTGGCCGTCGAATGCGGGGCAAAGGGTATCTTTACCGAAAAACCCATGGCGCACACGCTCGAAGAGGCCGACCGCATGGTAAAAACCTGTGCGGACGCCGGTGTGCCGCTTTCCTGCGGCGGGATCACCACGACCCATCCATCGTTTGCCAGAGCACGGGAACTGGTCCGCTCCGGAGCCATAGGCAAACTGCTCAGCATCGACACCTACGGGCCGTGTGCTCAACATCAAAACTGGATGTATTTTTTGGAAAGCCGGCCGGTCTGGGTAGTGGGCGGGGGGGATCCGCCGCGCCGCGAATCCGGCACCGATGAGTTTGGAGGAGACGCGCTGATGTTTACGGAGGACGGGCTGGTCGTTCACTTTCGCAGAGGCGGGTTGATGCTTAGGCTGTCGGGTGAAAGGGGCGAGATCATCTACGACTATATTAGTGCTTGGCGTCTATGGCAGGATGTCGAGGCGATCGACGGAGTTCGGCGTGTCGAGATGCCCTGGCCTGCGCCCAATTTTGTGCCGCCGTACGGGAGTGTATATTCATTGGCGGATGTGATGGACTGTCTGGCGGGCGAAATGGACGAACCCAAAAACTCCGGACGGCGTGTGGCCGCGGCGCTGGAGGTCGAAATCGCAGCCAAACTTTCATCGGCGCAAGGGGGCGCTCGTGTCGACCTGCCGCTTACCAATCGATCTCTCGGTCTTCATTACGACTGGTTCCGATAGTGGAAAAAGCGTTGGTTGGGTCGATATCACAAAACCTTATGGCACTGAAATAGGACATAGCAGACCATGGCCGGTTCCAAGTCAAACCTGCCCATCGACCGGCTCCATGCCGTAGTAGACGAACTTGCGGCGCCGATCAAGATTCGTCATGCGGAAAGATTGAAATGCCGTCTCGGATGTAGTGCTTGTTGTGTGGACGACCTTACCGTTTTCGAGGTGGAAGCGGAAACGATCCGTCTGCACTACCCGGATTTGCTGACCCACGAAGCGCCGCACCCGACAGGGGCGTGCGCGTTTCTGGATTCGGCAGACGGATGCCGCATCTATCCCCATCGCCCCTACGTCTGCCGCACACAAGGGCTTCCGCTACGGTGGGTGGAGGAAGGGAACAATGGTGAACCGGTCGAATACCGTGATATCTGTCCACTCAACGAAGAAGGACCGGATATCGCGTCTCTTCCAGCGGAAGCTTGCTGGAGCATCGGCCCGGTCGAGCAAAAACTGGCGGAGATGCAGGGTCGGAAAGACGGTGGCGAAGAAAGACGGATTGCGCTCCGTGACCTGTTCGATCACAAGGATATTGTCTTGTCATGCGAATGACACCCGGCGATACGGAGACCGGTTTTCAGGTGCGTAGTTTCGATGCGGATATGCCGATCGAAACCTATCGTCTGTTGCCCAAGCTACCGCTTCATTTCGTACTGGACAACCTGCGCAGTGCGTTTAACGTGGGGGCTATTTTCCGGACGTGCGACATTCTCCGGGTAAAGGGGTTGTGGCTGTGCGGCTATACGCCATATCCACCGAACAAGAAACTGGAGAAAACCTCGCTGGGAACCACCGCGTATGTCCCCTGGCACCATACCGACAGTGTAGCGGAGGCCATCGGCACCTTGAAAAGCCAAGGTGTCGCGGTATGGGCGGCGGAAACCACATCTCGGTCGGTCTCGTATCTGAAACCGACCTATCCCTCCGAACTGGCCGTCGTGTTGGGCAACGAGACATACGGCATATCGCCCGAAGTGGTTGAACGATGCGACCTTGTCATCGAAATCCCGACGTTTGGATTCAAAAACTCCCTTAACGTGGCTTCCGCCTGCGCGGTGCTGGGGTTTGCGTTTATGGAGCGGGTTGGGATTCCGCTGGAGGGTGGAAGCAGGAAGGATGAAGTGGAAGGATGAAGTAGGAAAAAAACTTCTTCCGCCTAGACCCTTTATCTGTTTCACGTTTCATGATTACGTGGGATCAAGTAATTTAAAAAAAACAAGTTACGTTCATTATTCATTGACAATGGGTATTAACTTCATGAGGGGGATATGGAGATACGAGTTCTCGATGATTATGCGGCGATCTGCCGAGAGGCGTCCGTACAGGTTGCCCGAACGATACGAAACAAACCAAATTGTGTGCTGGGAATGCCAACCGGTAGCACCCCGATCGGTATGTTCCGAGAATTGGTGCGTTTGCACCGGGAGGAGGGGCTTGATTTTTCCCATGTCGTCTCGTTCAACTTGGATGAGTATCTCGGTATCCCGCCGACACACGCGCAGAGTTATCATGTCTACATGCGCGAACATCTGTTCACGCATATCAACATAAGCCCCGACCGGGTGTTTATTCCGATGGGGAACGCCGAAGACCCGGTGGCGCATTGCACATGGTACGAGAAAAAGATTGCGGAGTTTGGCGGTATCGATCTACTGCTTTTGGGCATCGGAACCAACGGACACATCGCGTTTAACGAGCCAGGGTCGCCGCTGATGGGACGCACCCGTGTGGGATCGCTTTCGTCGCACACTCGGCGAGATAGCATCCGGCTGTTCGGAAGTCCGGAGGCGGTTCCTAAGTTTGCCATCACGATGGGGATCGGCACGTTGCTGGAGGCGCGTCGGATACTGCTGTTGGCCAGCGGGGCAGGCAAGGCGGAGATCGTACGCATTGCCGTAGAGGGACCGATCACTGCGCGGGTTCCTGCATCGAGTTTACAGTTTCATGCGGACACGACGTTTTTGCTCGACCCTCCGGCAGCCTACTTGTTAGAAAAAGATGAAGGATGAAGTAGACAACCCTTGTGGTTACTCACTCGCTAACCCACAGGGCAAGCTACAAAGGTTGCGTCCACTGTTCTATTCAAAAGGAGCCATCCATGTCTTTTTTCGAAGTGGAAACGTGGAAACCCAAACCCGATCTGAAGGTGGAACACGACGAGATGGTCCGAAAGTGGTTCGCGTTTCTCAAGACACACCAGAAAGAACTGTTTCCGGAGTGGAAATCCGCTCGGTACTATCATGAAGTGGAACGCTATACCGGCCAAGCGACGGGACGTTATATCATGGTGTTCGAATATGTGTCGCACAAAGGGTTTATGGCTTACAAGGAGCGTCGTAAGGACTGGTCCGGCCCTTATGCCGAGTACAAAAAAGTCGATCCCTATGTTTTTTTTGACATGGAGACCGTCACGGAACACTATTGGATGCCCGAAGAAGAAGAGCGCTGGCTGAGTTTTTAAACCGAAAGCGTCTATCCGAGCGCATGCTTGCCGGATAGACGCTTCACTACGGGGAGGTCTGTTATGGCTATTTCACGGGACGAAGCGCTTCGGAGGCTACGGGAGGCCGTGGCGTCGGGGCGTCCGATCGTTGGTACGGGGGCGGGGACAGGGCTTTCCGCCAAATGCGCTGAAATGGGAGGTGCGGACCTCATCATCATTTACAATTCCGGACGCTACCGCATGGCGGGACGGGGATCGTTGTCGGGCACGATGCCGTATGGGGATGCCAATCAGATCGTGGTCGAGATGGGACAAGAGGTGCTGCCCATTGTCAAAAACACACCGGTGCTGGCGGGTGTGTGCGGCACCGACCCGTTTCGGATCATGCGAGTATTTTTGCGCCAGTTGGTCGATCAGGGATTTTCCGGTGTACAGAATTTTCCTACGGTCGGGCTTATTGACGGGATATATCGGCAGAATCTGGAAGAGACGGACATGGGGTATGAGCATGAAGTCGAGATGATTGCCGAGGCGCATCAGATGGGGCTTTTGACTTGTCCGTATATATTTGACGAATCCGAAGCCGAAAAGATGGCACGGGCAGGGGCGGACGTGTTGGTTGCTCACATGGGGCTTACCACCAAAGGTACGATAGGGGCACATACAGCGCTTACACTGGATGATGCGGTCCAGAGGGTGCAGGCCATTCGGGATGCGGCGGTAGCGGTGCGTCCGGATATTTTGGTGTTATGTCATGGGGGCCCCATCGCCGAACCGGAGGATGCCGCTTATGTGCTGGCGCGCACGCGGGGGGTGGTAGGATTTTTTGGTGCATCCAGTATCGAGCGGTTGCCTGTCGAACGTGCTTTGACCGAGCAGGTGAGGAGATTTAAGGAAATTGCCGTAAGAGGTTGACGGGGAGGGTACGGTAGGGTGGTATGGGGGCTTATTATACAAATACAAACCTATTTGTACGGTTTGTATAAAACAACACCTATTTGTACATTCGTTTTGCGACGTGAGCTGGAGGCAACATCGAAAAATCTTCGATAAAAACATCTTTCCCCGTGTCTTTTGTGGCACGAGGTATGGGTGTTGGGAGTGTACTTCGCATAAGAAATATTATGTAAACCCAAATCCGTATAAAACCCAGCCAACCCATGCTCCGATACGTCCCAAATTTGCCGCTTCCACTCCCCCCAAAGACACACGCCTCCGTTTTGGTGAAGTTCCCCACAGCCATTGCACAGGAAGCGAAGCCTCTTCACGCTTTTCTACCTGCGGGGTGTCTTCGACGGCCCGTTCTGTTCAATAGACAATAAATGTACAAATAGATATATATTTGTAAGGATAGGCGGAACCGTCTTGTCGGTAAACCGGAAGCGCCACCCAACCATCCAGGTTGCCAACCCGCACGGATCTGCGTATCTTATCGAAGTGTGAAGTGTGACAACGAAGCGAAGATAAAAAAAATGGCAACCATCACCGTAACGGAGAAAGATTGACATGGCTTATCGAATCGAACGGGATACCATGGGAGAGGTACAGGTTCCGGCGGACAGATACTGGGGCGCGCAGACCGAACGGTCTCGCGGCAACTTCCGTATCGGCGTGGTACACCACCGGATGCCCGGTGAAATCATCCGTGGATTTGCTTTTCTCAAAAAAGCGGCGGCGCACGTCAACTGTGACCTCGGCGTCCTGTCCGCAGAAAAACGCGACATCATCTCCCGCGTATGCGACGAAATCCTCGAAGGCAAACTCGATGACGAATTTCCTTTGGTCGTCTGGCAGACCGGCTCCGGAACCCAGTCGAACATGAACGTCAACGAAGTCATCTCCAACCGGGCGCATGTGCTACTTGGGAACACGCTCGGCGAAGGAAAACCGTTTGTCCATCCTAACGACGACGTCAACAAATCGCAGTCAAGCAACGACACCTACCCTACCGCGATGCATATCGCCGCATACGAAAAAATCGTGCGGGTGACTATCCCCGGCGTGGAGCGGCTCCACCAAACACTGGCCGCCAAAGCTCAAGCGTTTTCGGGTATCGTCAAAATCGGACGTACCCATCTGATGGACGCCACGCCCCTGACGCTGGGCCAAGAGGTGTCCGGATGGGTGTCTCAGCTCGATCATGGGCTTCGCGCGCTCCACGCCACGCTTCCGCATCTGGGCGAGTTGGCGCTTGGCGGAACCGCCGTAGGAACCGGTATCAACGCGCCCAAAGGATATGCGGAGCGCGTAGCGCACAAAATCGCCGAACTTACCCAACTTCCCTTTGTAAGCGCCGAAAACAAATTCGAAGCGCTTTCCGCGCACGATGCGCTTGTGGGAGCACACGGGGCGATCAAACAACTCGCCGTATCGCTCATGAAAATCGCGCACGATGTGCGCATGCTCGCGTCGGGACCGCGTAGCGGCATCGCCGAGATCTTTATCCCGGAAAACGAACCCGGTTCTTCCATCATGCCCGGCAAGGTAAACCCGACACAATGCGAAGCCCTGACCATGGTATGCGCACAAGTCGCCGGAAACGACGTCGCCGTGACGATAGGCGGGATGAACGGCCATTTCCAGCTCAATGTCTTCAAACCGCTGATTGCGCACAACGTGCTTACCTCGGCACAACTTGTAGGAGACGCCTGCGTCTCGTTCGACGAACACTGCGCAATAGGGATCGAACCCAATCACGCTTTTATCAAAAAGAATCTGGACCAATCCCTCATGTTGGTGACGGCGCTCAACCCGCATATCGGATACGAGAATTCGGCCAAAATCGCCAAAGCCTCTCATGCCAACGGCACGACGCTCAAAGAAGAAGCCATACGCTCAGGACTCCTTACCGCCGAACAGTTTGACCAGTGGGTAGACCCTCGCAAGATGATTTGAGAAGGAGAAACACGCCATGCGGATTCGAAAAATAGCGAGTGGTCTTGCGGTCTGTCTATCCGCTCTAACCCTCATAACGACAGCCCGAGCGGCTTCTCCGCTTTCCGACTCGTTTGGGGCCTACTGGTTTCAGGGCAAGGCGGAGATCACCAGTTACCGCCTCGAACAGGCACGTTATGGTGAAATACATACGGGAAACGCAATGCTTATCTTTGTCACCGAAGATTTTTCCCGTTCGAAACAGGTAAAACTCGACGACTACTCGGCTGCCGGAAGCGATGCGGTCAAGGTGCTCAAGCTCAACGCCACGCGTCATTTTACTACCGGAATCTATCCGTATACGCTCATGGCCTCGGTATTATCGCCCATAGATCCTGCCGAGGGGCCGCGCCCGCTCAAAATCTCCATGTCGGCGCAGGAGTGGTGCGGACAGGTGTTTGTCCAGATAAACCTCAAAGACGGCGCATACCGCGTGCGTCAGTATTCCTATTTCGAATCCGAGGGCGACCGGGACCTGCCGCTCGAAGCGGCCATCCCGGAAGACGAAATATGGACGACCATCCGTCTCGACCCGTCTACTCTGCCGGTTGGACCTGTGCGGATGATTCCCGGTGTCATGATACAACGTCTCAAACATTCGCCATGGAAAGCGGTAGGGGCAGTCGCGGAGCGACGCCCGGATCTCGCCCAACCTGAAATCGACGTCTACACCCTCACGTATCCGGAGATGAGCCGGATCTTGACCATTCGTTTCCGGCGGGCGTTTCCGTACGAAATCGAGTCGTGGGAAGAGACTTATCGCGACGGGTTCGGCAGTCTAGCCAAAGAACTCACTACCCGGGCTACGCTTATGAAACGGGTGATGATAGACTACTGGAACCGCAACCACACGGCAGACGCCGAATTGCGGCGGGCATTGGGGCTTGAATGAAAAGCGATCTGTATGGAAAAAGACGATGACGATCGGGTTGACGGACACGCAAAAGCGGTTTTACCTTGAAGAAGGGTATTTGTCGGTAGAGCGGCTGTTCGATCCGGCGCGGCTGGACCCGCTGATCGAAGACCTAAACGCCGTGGTGGACGAGTGGACGCATACGTACCGAGCGCAGGGCAGACTCCGCGACGTGTGGACCGACGAGCCGTTCGAGCGACGGCTACATGCGATCTACCGGGCCATGGACGGCCAGTGCGCCGAGCTTTTGACCGCAGTCGGTGGCAAACGAAAAACCGATGCCATGTTTTCCGTACTGACGCTTTCCGAAATCCTCGACTTGGTGGAATCGGTTATCGGTCCGGAGATTCTGGTCCATCCGCAGTTCAATTCGCGGGCAAAGCTGCCCGACGGTACCTCGGTGGTTCATTGGCATCAGGATATCGGTTTTCTCGATCCGGACGTAGACGACACGTTTATGGTAAATTTCTGGGTTCCGCTGGTCGATGCGGACGAGCGTAACGGCTGTCTGGAGGTCATACCCAAAAGTCACCGATTGGGTCGTCTGCCGTTTGGCGAGTCGCCGGAGGACATCATCGCCGAACATCTTCCGAAAAATCCGTCGGTTTCTTGTCCCATACCCAAAGGGGGCGCGCTGATGATCCAGCATCGGACGGTACACCGGTCCGGCCCCAACTTTTCGGACGGCATCAGGTGGAGTCTCGACATCCGGTACTCGGATTGGCGCAAACCCACCGGACGGGCCTCGGTTCCCGGATTTATCGGACGAAGCCGCTTGCATCCGGAGCGTGTGACCCACAGCCTCTCCCAATGGCTTGCGCTTTTTACGGATGCTTCGCCGTAGTGCGCTCAAACCGATCTGTATATTCCCCCGACTCGTCCCACGCCCATGTACTGCTTGCAAACCCCTCCGTTTCGAGACGGATCAGTCTTTCCGCGTCGATCCGTATCCCCAGACCGGGCAGTGTTGGAACAGGCAGTCTGCCATCGCTGTCGAGGCTAAGCGGTTCTTCCAGAATGTCCTCGACAAGCGGATTGTCGGTGTTAAACTCGACAAACGCCCCTTCGGGCAATGTGGCGACGAGATGCGCGTCCGCCGCCACACCCACCGCCGTATTCCACCCATGCGGAACCAGTTCGATGCCGTGTGCTTCGGCAAGACAAGCAATATGCCGCATCTCCGACAACCCACCGACCTTAGTCGCGTCCGGCTGAACGATGTCGGCGGCACGTTTTTCCAGATACGGTAGAAACGACTGTCGCCGCGTAAGCACTTCACCGTGCGCGATCTTTACGGGCGACTCGCGGGTCAGCAGGGCATACCCCTCCAGATCATCGGGCGCAAGCGGTTCTTCAAACCAGTACACGCCATACGTTGCCAGCATTTTTGCGCGGTCGAGCGCATCTTTTGCCTATGATGCCAATAGGGGCTACTCCCACCGGCGTCGATCAGCAGGGTAACATCGTCACCGACGGTCTTTCGGGCCGTTTTGATCAGATGCTCGTCCGCGGCAAGCGATCCTCGGAAAAACGGATCCCACCCGAGTTTTACCGCTCTAAATCCGCGTTCCAGCAACGCCGCAATCCGCGTCTCCAAGCTGTCTACCGGTCTAAACAGCACGGAGCCGTAAACCGGAACGGACGAGCGGCGTGCCCCGCCCAGTAGTACGCTCCCCGGCTGTTTGTATGTTTTTCCGGCGATGTCCCACAACGCCAGATCAATGGCACTGATGGCATTGGTCATCGCGCCGCCGCGCCCCACCCAAAAAGTGATCTGGTGGAGCTTTTCCGTAACCCGTTTGATTTCCAGCGGATTTTCACCCATCACAAACCGGCGAAGCCACGCCAGCGCGCCGACGACCTGTCCCCGCTCCGAATAGGCGCTGCCCCACCCGCTAACACCCGTATCCGTTTTGATTTCCACAAAAACATGATACCGTGTATCCGGTGTATAAACGGCCCAGTCGACGATTTTCATCCACCGTCTCCACAAGTCGGACGAAGCGATTGCAGTTTCCACGGCATCGGCATGTCCGGCACGCGAACATGGTGATCGCGGCGCGGGTCTTTGGGGCGTGCGTGGAAATAGTTTGCGATACGGCACAACTGTTTTACCGCCTCCTCGAACGCCTCTTTGCCCCGCTCGGCGGATGCCAGTTCCGATTCCCCGCACACACCCGTTTGCGTGTAGGAACTTGTCCACGTCACGATAGGCGCGATACCTGCGGAGAACAGGTCCACCCATGTAAACTCGCTATCGAGCGAGTGCGACGCGATTTCGCTCCGGTTGAGATCGGTCCGCACGTTGTCTCCATCCAAATACAGATACACCGATGTTTCCAGTTCGCAGGCATGGGCACATCCACCCGGAAAACGGCTTTTGCGCCATCGGGGCAAAAACGTCTTGTCCACCGTCAGTGTCGTCCACCACGAAAAAGCGACGCACTCCGCCGTAGTTTCCAGATTGGCGCGACGCGCTACCAGATCGAGGTTGGGCAGGTTTGATCCGTGTCCGTTGAGCAGTATGATCTTTTTGAAACCGTGATAGGCCAGCGAGCGCGCTATATCGAGCACCTGCTGGATAAAATGATCGAAGTCGATGTTGATGGTTCCGGGAAAATCCATCACATGCGCCGTATAGCCGTAGTATACGGTAGGCAGTACGAGGACTTTATCCGGGAGCAGACGTCCGGTGGCGCGGGCGATTTCGGTGGGGGCTACGACATCCATATCAAGTGGCAGATGACGACCATGCTGTTCTATTGCGCCCACCGGAACGATGCAAACTTTACCCATCTCCACAGCATCGTTGATGTCCGGCCATGTCAGCTTTTCATACCGGGATTCCGTTTCCGCGCGTTTTGGCATGAGATTTCCTTTGAAGGTTGAGGGATGAAGTGCGGTTATATGGGCTCATCGCTGGGGAGGTTGACGCTTGGATGTAAAAGAAGGTATATTGATCAAAGAAAAACGTCAATTACCCATCTCTTTTTGCGTGTTATCAGGAGTTTTCATGACGCAACCCAACGAAGTGGCCCGATTTTGGCAGTGGAAGTGGCTGTTTGTGATGGCGTGGCGCGATAGCCGTACGCACCGCCGGAGACTGTTGTTATACGTCTCCTCCATTATTCTCGGCACGGCCGCGTTGGTAGCCATTCGCTCGTTAGCAGACAGCATGGAGCTTACCGTCAACCTGGAGGCAAAAAGCCTGTTGGGAGCGGATTTGTCTGTATCAAGCGGTCAGCCTTTTCCACAGCCGGTGCGCGATCGGCTGGATTCGCTGGGAGGCGAGCGGTCGCTTCAGATGAGTTTTTCGTCGATGCTGGTCATGCCGCGCACTGAAAGTTCACGGCTGGTGCAGGTTCGGGCGCTGGAAGGCGGCTATCCTTTTTATGGTATCTTGGAGACCAACCCGTCGGAGGCGGCGCAGACGTTCCGCAAGGGGCCGTTTGCCTTGGTGGACGAGGGGCTCATGATCCAGTATGCCCTGAGCGTGGGTGATACGGTTCGACTTGGCGCATCGTCTTTTGTCATCGCCGGCAGGCTGTTGAAGATTCCGGGGGAAACCGTTGCCATGAGCGCCATCGGGCCGAGAGTGTACATCCCGATGGACCGGCTGGAGGCCACGCAACTCATACAACCGGGTAGCCGGGTTAACTATCGCGCCTATTTTCGGTTTTCGCCGGACCGGGATGTCGAAACGCTTGCCGTTTCGTTGCGTTCTTTGCGTGCGCAATATTTTGTCAACACGGAGACCGTCGAAGACCGCAAGCGTCAGGTGGGACGCTCGCTCAGCAACTTGTACGGATTTCTCAACCTTGGCGGTTTTATCGCATTGATACTGGGGAGCGTCGGGGTGGCGAGCGCCGTCAACACCTATGTCCGCCAGAAACTGGCGACCGTCGCCATTCTACGCTGTCTTGGCGCCGATGCGCGTCAAACGTTTACCATCTATCTGATTCAGGCGGTGGGGATGGGACTGGCAGGGTCGCTGGCAGGCGTCGCGACAGGTATCGCAGTGTTGTACGCCGTTCCTGCCGTGCTTCCCGATTTTGTTCCGTTTGTCATCGAGGTACGGTTTTCGTGGTTGCCCGTCCTGCAAGGCATGGGGATCGGTCTTTTGATGGCCGTTCTTTTTTCGCTGTTACCGCTGTTGCCGGTGCGATGTATCTCGCCGCTCCATGCGCTTATTTCCGCGTACGAGCCGGAAGGGCGTCAGCCCCGCGATCCTTGGCGAATACTCATTTTTATCGTACTTGCGGCGTGGGTCATCGGGTTTGGTGTCAGCCAGACACGGCATCCCGGTCAGGGACTGGCTTTTGCCGGCGGGTTGATCGGCGCGTTTTTGTTGCTCAACCTTGTAGCGCGCGGGGTGATCCGGCTGGTGCGATGGGTATTTCCCGACTCGTGGGGGTATCTGTGGCGGCAGGGGCTGGCCAATCTGTTTCGGCCCAACAACCAGACCGTCACGCTAATCGTTGCGCTGGGATTGGGTGCGTTTCTGCTGACCACGCTGTTTTTGCTTCAGTATTCGCTTTTGGAGAATCTTGCTTTGGCCGGCAGCGGCGATCAACCCAACATGGTCATCTTTGATGTGCAAACCGACCAAAAAGAGCCGTTGCAAGAGATCATGGCAAAAAACGAATTAAAACCCATACAGCAGGTTCCGGTGGTTGCCATGCGGATTGCCTCGCTAAAAGGCCGGACCGCCGAGGAAATCCGCAGCGACACGACCGGTGCTACGCCCCGATGGTTGGTGCAACGCGAATACCGCTCGACATACCGTGAACATCTGACCGATACCGAGACGCTGATAGAAGGACATTTTACGGGACGGGCAAGTCCGGCGGCGGGGTTGCCACCGGTGTCCATCGAGGAAGATGTGGCCTACGACCTGAGCGTGGCGCTTGGAGATACGATCGGGTTTGATGTGCAGGGCATCCGTATCGATACCGTGGTGGGCAGTATCCGCAAGGTAAACTGGCAGCGGGTACAACCCAATTTTTTCGTGGTGTTTCCTGCCGGGGTGTTGGAAGAAGCGCCGCAGTTTCATGTCATGGTGACACGCATCGACGATCCGACGACATCGGCACGTTTTCAACGCGAGGTGATCCGCGCGCTCCCCAATGTATCCATGATCGACTTGCAACTAATCATGAGTACGGTGGACGCGATTCTTGACAAAGTAGCCCTTGTCGTTCGTTTTATGGCCTTGTTTAGCGTATTTACCGGCGTGATCGTCCTGATCGGCGTCATTACCAACAGCCGATATCAGCGGGTGCAGGAGAGTGTGTTGCTCAAGACGCTTGGCGGAACCCGGCGTCAGGTGATGACCATCATGGTGCTGGAATACGTGTTTCTCGGTTCCATTGCCGCTACTACCGGGGTCTTGCTCGCTATGGCGGCGACATGGGGGTTGGCCGTTTTTCTTTTCGAAATCGCCTTTACCCCCGTCGTCTTTCCGCTCATCGCCATCGTGCTTGGTGTGGTGGCTGTTACGCTGACCGTGGGGTTGTGGGCCGGTAGAGGCATCCACAACCGTCCCCCGCTCGCAGTCCTGAGGTCCGAGGTGTAAGAAGAGGACGACATTCCGTAATCCCGTTCCCCGATACGACCCTAAATCGCCAACCGCTCTTTTACTCGCGCGGTGCGGGGGCGGGGAGGGCGGAGTATGGGCTGTGCGGCGCAGGTGAAGAGCATCAACGCCAGCGGGTCGTACTACCTTGCCAACCTGTCTGTCGGCCCGATCGAGGCGGCGACCACCATATACGACGGATTCCTGCGGGTGACCCAAAGCCGCAAGCGCACCGGAGATCAGGACATCGTCACGCAAACCACCTACAGCCGGATGAGCCAGCCGGACAGCCTGTTTGGGGCTGTGGGCAGGCAGGAGAGTTACGTCTATGCTGGGTTCGGATCAGGCCAGGCGTCCGGCAAGGTGACGACCACCTCCTACTTTAACGATCCATTGGGCCGAGCAAAGCAGGTTATCCCACCGGGTAACACCAGCGCGCATGCGATAAGGAGCCGCTATGGCAATGCGGGCACGATGGGTAGCGTCCCCATCCGGTTCACCACCACCGTGGACGAGAACGGGGTGATCGTCACGCAGTACCATGACGCGCTGGGTCATCTCATAAAGACCGTCGCCGACTCAGGGAACGGCACGTTCAAGAATGCGACCACTACCTTTACCTACGACGCCATGGATCAGGTCACAGAGACGGCCACCCCGCTCAAGAACGCGGGGACGGCCACGGGCGATGTGAGTAAGTACTGGTATGACACGCATGGCCGTCAGGTGAAGAAATACCAGCCGGACGCCGACACCACGCGGTACAAATATGATAAACTTGGCCGACTGCCGTTCTCTCAGGATGCCGTGCAGTCGGACAGTAGCCGGGTCACGTTCCTCGTGTACGACGTGTTCGGGCGCATCACGCGCATCGGGGAGGTTGCCGCCACGTTCAGCACGCTCGACCCGGACGCCTCGCAGAGTTTCGATACCAACGACGCGTAATGGAAGACGAAGAACAGTTACGATGCCGATTACGTGGGCAGCGGGGTCAACTACGCTCAAGGGCGACTCACCAGAGTTGAGGAGAATACCGATGGGGACACCGCCGCTGAGGTGACGATCCTCCTTGCCTACGACCGCGAGGGCCGCATCCGGCTCAAGTCCCAGACCGTCGAGGGCCTTGCCGCTAAGACCGTCCAGTACGCCTACGACCTTGCCGTTCGGGTCACTCGCATCATCTACCCTGACGCCACCGAGGCGCGGCACGCCTACGACCCTACTGGCAGTCTGTCCC
>VGJU01000047.1 GCA_016867335.1 Candidatus Zixiibacteriota bacterium
CTTTGCGGATCCATAAACCAGAAATAAGCGACATACTTTTGTTCGGCTTCCGACCAGAAAAACGCATTTTGCGAGTCGAACGCATTGGGCCAGTCACAGGTCAGCACGGGTGTCCGTTCGGCCTCCCGGAACGTAAACCCGTCACCGGAGACAAGCAGATAGATCTCTTTGCCTTCTTGGCCCCCTTTGCCGGCGTAGTACGGTGTGATCTTTTGTCCGCCCACGAAATACTGTGTCATCTTGAACCGCTCGTCCGCCGCGACACCGGGTCGGGTATCGTAAAACAGGTCGAAATTAGCGATTCCGTCAAAAAGCAGGTTGTTTCTTCTCGAACCTTCCCATTCGACACGCCCCGCTTCCGGTTTGGTCCATCGTATGCCGTCTTCGCTTTCCGCGTAACAGATGCGGACCGCCGCGTCGGCCTTGAGGGCACGATAGTACATCCGATAACCGCCGTCTACGGCCATGACGCCCAATCCGGCATTAAACGGTCCTTCCCACGAACGGTCGAGCCGTATCGCCGTTTCGGCAGGATGCGGTTCATGAAGTTTGAGCCAAGTGCCGTCGAGCCGCTCGATCAAATGCCGATCGACAAACAGTTCGCGTCGGTCGGCTATGGAAAGAATTTCAGAAGACTGAATGGACATGGAAATATCTCCGGGTATGGGAGGTACAAGCACCAGACTTGCTTGAAAAGAGCCATTCTTGGCTTGACGGGCTTAGAGGGAGTTGAAGTTTTACACGTCCTGCGACCGGGTGGCAGAAGAGGTAAGGCGAAAAAACGCCTCCACGGTACGCGCATAGCCATCGGGCGCGCCGGTGTCGTAGGGGTCTCCGGCGATTTCGCAGGCAAAATAAGGGCGTTGTTGCGCCAGTACCGCCTGAGCGGTGGTAAACTGCATTTCGCCCGTTTTTTTTTGGTGTTTCTTTTTTATGTGTTCCAGCACGTCGAACAGGTCCGGTGTCACGACGTGAAGTCCAAAAAAACAAAGAAACGTATCCGGAGGAAGTGTGTCCATGCGTAGATATCGACGTGCATGGGCGATATCGGGTTTTTCCGTCATCCGGTGTACGCGGTAGATACGCGCGTCGGTTTTGTCGCGCTCGCCGTAGACCGTACCAAAGCGATGGAGTTCGTCCGGTCCTTTGCGTATTACTCCCGACAAGGGAGATGCGAGCCGTTCGAACGCATCGAGCAGTTGCCGCGCGCATCGTCGTGGTTCTTGGCTGACATAGAGATGGTCGCCGAGCATCACAAGGACCGGTTCGCCGTTTGCCCATTTTCCCGCGCATCGCACCGCATCGCCATAACCGTCGGGTGACGGCTGTGTGATACAGGTGATGCGTTTGGAAAGCGACGCCGGAGCGGCAAGCGCCGTTTCAAGCGCCGGGTTGCCGGCAATCGCTGTGCGCAAAGATACCGAGGGAGCGGAAAAGTAATCCCGGAAGGCCGCATCACCGCCCGGCGCGGTCACGATGGCGATCTCCTCGATGCCCGAACCGACGGCTTCCTCCACGATCATCTGTATGACCGGTTTTACCGTACCGTCTGCATCTACGATCGGAAAAAACTCTTTTCGGACGGCGCGTGTGGCAGGGAGCATCCGGGTTCCGAATCCGGCGGCGGAAATGACGGCTTTACGGACGGTCATCGCTTGATGTAGACAAGATGTCCAAATTCCAGTGCGCCCGGCGAGACACCGGTGAAGAGTTCTGCGGTGATTCCGTGGGTATTGGCGTAGCGGACCAGCAGGTGTTCTAGGTGATCGAACATGCGTCGGTCGCCAGCGACCGCCACGGTTCCGCCCGAACCGCCACCGGTGATCTTGGCTCCGTAGAACCCGGAGGAAGGGCCGAGTCGTTTGATCTCGCGCACGATCCATGCGGTCTCCGGTGCGCCGAGACCACAGCGGTGCGTATAGCTCCAGTCCGAGGCGTACATAAGATTGCCTGCCATTTCCGAAAATTGGGACAGCCCGGTGCGATGCGCGCTTTTGAGATAAGAGATAAACGATTCGACGCGTTCGTGTTCGTAGATGGGGTGTTCGACACGGCTACGCACCATGTAGGTCGTTCCCGGATCTATACGGGTCACTGGATCGGTAGTTTCCCCGTATTTTTCCAGAAAAGTGTGTCCGGAAATTTCTTTGGGCAATAAGGGGCGGTAGGCGGTTTCGTATTCCACACTCGAAATGTTGCACAGATACCCACGAAAGGGGTCGTAGTCCGAGCCGTGTCGTTCGCGGATAAACGAAAGAATCATTGAAAGCCCCATGAAGGCTCCGGCCCGCACGCTGGCATACTGTGTTCCGCCGACATGGTGTTTGACGTTCGAATTGATCCCGATCAGGTGAAAATTTTCGGGAAGGGCGAGGTATTCACGGACGGTATGAGGCTGGCAGTGCAGGTTGATCAGACGGCCTTCCCGACCGAGCGCGGAAGCGACTTGGTCCATGATGCCGCAGGGAGCACCTGCGATGCGGTTTTCCACGATCTGCGCTAGACGGGCAAGATCGAGCGGTTCCAAGGGAATGTCGTAGAGCAGACGCACTGCCTGCATGGCTGCCACTTCTATGGCGGCGGATGACGAGACACCCGCTCCGAGCGGAACATTGCTTACCATGACCAAGGTAGCCCCGTGGGCAAACTGTTCGACAAATCCTTCGCGGCAGAGAACGGGAAATGCACCAGCGACATAAGCCGCCCACGACGTAGCGGGTGTTCCGGCGAAATAGGCCCAGAGACGCTCGTAGTCCACCGGAGCATGTTCCGGAATCAAGTCGGAAAGAGGAAGCGAGACGTCGGGCATCAGGCCTTCGCGGTCTATGCCATGGCTGTGCAACACGATCCGGCGGTCCGTACGCGCCTGCGCGGCCATCACCACCGCCCGGTCGAGCGGCATCTGGGCGACCACAGCGCCGCTATAGTCGGCAATACCCCCCATGGCATCCAGCCGGGCGGGTGCGCGCACCACGAAGATGGGGCGAGACGGTTCGAAAAACCGGCTGAGCGAACCATATCGGCAACGCGGGCTTGCGCCTATCGCCTTTTCGAATTCCGCCACATCGGCAAGACCGTGCAAAGAACCGGAAATACGTTCAAGAGGCATAAAAATCCATCGGATGCGGCCATACCGCAAGATAGGCGTAACGTAGATTTCGTATCGTTCGTGTCCAAACCGGAATCGTGATTCTAGCCCTTGAGAAGCCGTTGTGTCAAGAAAATTTCCTCCCGTATCGCCCGGAAGAAGATGTTGACAGAACGGCGGCTCCGAGCTATACTTACGCCCCTGAACGACCTGTCACGCCGTTTGTCCGATACCTTACAAGCCCCTTATCGGGATGTTTTCATGGACCTTGCGCAAGACCTCAACCCGGCCCAGAAAAAAGCCGTCGAACATGTGGATGGCCCCTTGCTCATTTTGGCCGGTGCAGGAAGCGGAAAAACCCGCGTACTGACCTACCGGATTTATCACCTTATCCACCGAATCGGGTTGGATCCGTATCAAATTCTGGCGGTAACATTTACCAACAAAGCCGCGCGGGAGATGAAAGAGCGGCTTGAACGACTGCTCGGCCCCAACCGGACGCCGGAGTGGGTGGGTACCTTTCATGCGCTTTCCACGCGACTTTTGCGCCGGGAAGCCGACCATCTCGGATTTCGGCGCGATTTTGTCATCTATGACAGCGACGATCAGTTGTCGCTGGTCAAAAAAGTGATGAAAGAACTCAACATCTCGGATCAGCGTTTTGCTCCGGAAGCCGTCCGCAGTCACATCAGCAGCGCCAAGGATCAACTCGTGCTTCCGGAGGCGTATGCAGGTCGGGGCAACAATTTTTTCGAACAACACGTAGCGCGTATATACACGGCCTATCAAGAAGCGCTCATCCGCAATAACGCCATGGATTTCGACGATCTGATCATGCGCATGGCGCTGGGGTTCTCCGAAACGCCGTCCGTACTTCAGCGTTATCAGGAGCGGTTTCAGTATATCCTTGTGGACGAATACCAAGATACCAACCACGCACAGTATAGGTGGGTCAACCAACTGGCTTCCCGGTATCGCAACCTCTGTGTCGTCGGCGACGACGACCAGTCGATCTATGCCTGGCGTGGGGCGGACATCCGCAATATCCTCGACTTCGAAAAGGACTATCCGGAGGCCGACGTCGTACGGTTGGAGCAGAACTACCGCTCTACGCGGTCCATTTTGGCCGTCGGTAATGCGATCATCAAAAATAACCGGGGTCGTAAGGGCAAGGAGCTGTGGACCGAAAATTCGGATGGAGACAAGATTGTATTGATGGAGACGATCGACGAACGCGACGAGGCGCGGGCAATCGCCCGGAAGATACGCGCCGAACAGGCATCCGGTGGACGACCGTTGCGTGATTTTACCATCCTTTATCGCACCAATGCACAGTCGCGCGCGCTGGAAGACGAATTTCGCCGCACCGTCATGCCTTATGTCATTGTAGGCGGATTGCGGTTTTACGAACGCAAGGAAGTCAAAGATATCCTCGCCTATCTCAAGATCGTCGCCAATCCGCGTGACAGCATCAGCTTCAGGCGAATGGTCAACACGCCGCCGCGCGGTCTCGGTGATGTAAGCGTTGATCGTATCGAAAATTTTGCGCTGGCCCAAGAAATAGACCTGATCGAAGCGTTGCTCCGTGCTTCCGAATCGGGTGTGACGCCGGCGGCGGCGCGAACGGCGATAGGGTTAGGTCAGTTGCTGGCCGGACTGCATGAACGTCTCGACATGGCTACCTCGGCGGAAATCGCCCGTCGTCTGGTCGAGGAAACCCGGTATCTGCACGATCTCGAAATGGAAGCCGCACGGTCCGAAGAGGCGGAAAGCCGGGCCCAAAACATAAAGGAACTGCTCGCCGCCATCGAAGAACACGCAGAGCATGCGCCCGAAGCCGGATTGCTCGGGTTTCTCGAAGAAGCCGCGCTGATCGCCGACGTAGACCGGTGGGACGAACGCGCGGACCGGGTGACCCTGATGACCCTACACAACGCCAAGGGACTCGAATTTCCGGTCGTGTTTATTGCAGGCATGGAAGACGGGCTGTTTCCCATTGCCCGTGCCATGGAAAGCCAAACCGCGCTCGAAGAGGAACGCCGGTTGTTTTACGTGGGCATCACCCGTGCCCAACATAAACTTTTTCTTTCGCACGCGAACCTTAGACGACGTTTTGGCGGTGCCATGGCCGGACTCCGGTCCCGATTTGCTGACGAGATACCCGGCGAGTACCTCGATCAGGAAAGCACGGTCCGCCGGACCAGCGGCTGGGGGGCGGATACAAGGCTTGCACGCCGACACGAAGACGCCGACGAATCCCCCGATCCGCCGTCCCCACACGGACGTTTCGCCGCAGGACAGCGGGTCAAACACCCGATCTGGGGGGTAGGCCGTATCCTTCAGGTGGCTGGCAGTGGCGACGATGTCCGCGCTACGATACAGTTTGGCAACGTCACGAAAAAAGTCATGGTCCGCTACGCCGCCTTGGAAAAGCTACCCTCATAGCACATGGAATGTCAAATATGCCGGTCACGCTAAAAGAAGTCGATTATGTGGCGCAACTGGCGTATCTGCGTTTTACCGACGCGGAACGCGAACAACTGGTAGATCAGTTAAACGCCATTCTCGGTTACATGGAAAAACTAAATACACTCGACACATCGGATATCCCTGCCACGTCGCACGTGCTCGATCTCAAGAATGTGTTCCGGGAAGACAACGTCGAATCTTCGCTTTCGCAGGAAGAGGCCCTTGCCTGTGCGCCGTCGCAGGATCGAGGGCATTTTACCGTGCCTAAGGTGTTGTGACGGACGGGCAAGATGTCTCCGAAAATCGTCGGTCTTATCCCTGCTCGATACGCTTCCTCTCGTTTTCCGGGCAAACCGCTGGCGCTGTTGTGTGGCAAACCCATGATCCGCCACACGTACGAGCGGGCAAAACGCGCCGTCTGTCTTTCCGGGCTGATGATCGCCACGGACGACGAGCGGATCGCGGCGGCGGCCCGAGATTTCGGCGCGCAGGTCGTCATGACCGGTAGCCATCATCCGAGCGGGACGGACCGCATCGCCGAGGCTGCCCTTTTGCTCGACGCGGACATCGTCGTCAACATCCAGGGTGACGAACCCCTGATCACCTCCGAAGCCATCGAGACGGTCGTGCGTCCGCTTGTCGAAGACCCGGAGCTACCGATGAGTACGCTTGCCCACCGCATCCGCACCCCGGAGCATCTGTACAACCCACACATGGGCAAGGTGGTTTTCGATACGCGCGGTATGGCGCTTTACTTTTCCCGCGCACCCCTGCCGTATCCGACCGAACCGGTGCTGGACCCGAAACAGCTTGTCGAAACCGCGTATTACAATACGGTGGGATTGTATGGTTATCGCCGCGATTTTCTGCTGACCTTTGCCGCGTTGCCGCCCACCCCACTGGAACGAGCGGAGCGTCTGGAACAGCTTCGCGCGCTCGAACACGGCTATCGTATACGGGTGATGGAAACGGACTATGCCCCGCTTGGCGTAGATGTGGAAGAAGATATGGTCGACGCCGAAAACCGGCTTGCCCAGGAGAGCCTCCCATGAACACCGTGCAGGTCGGCGATATCCGGATCGGCGCAGGGCAGTCGCTTGCGCTTATCGCGGGACCATGCGTGATCGAAAACGAATCGCTTGTGATCGAAACGGCCGAGCGACTGGTCGAGATCGCCGGACGCATGGCGATGCCGCTGATCTTCAAATCGTCCTACGCCAAGGCCAATCGTTCGTCGGTCGAGTATTTCACCGGACCGGGTATCGAAAAGGGATTGCGTATTCTTCAGCGGGTCCGGCGTATGGGCGTACCCGTTCTTTCCGACGTTCACGCGCTCCACGAAGTAGAACCCGCATCGGAGGGACTGGACGTGCTTCAACTCCCCGCCCATCTGTCCATGCAGACCGAACTGACGCTTGCGCTGGCCAAAACGGGAAAACCCGTCAATCTCAAAAAGGGACAGTTTCTCTCGCCGGAGGACATGCAGGCGGTGGTCCGAAAAGTGGAAAGTACGGGCAATCGACAAATCCTGCTGACCGAACGGGGAAGTTGTTTTGGCTATCGCGATCTGGTGGCCGACATGCGGTCGCTTCCGGTTATGCGAAAAACCGGGTATCCGGTCGTTTTCGACGCCACCCATGTCGTGCGGCTGTACGGTCTTCCGAGCAGCGATACGCGGGGTGGCGCGCCGCAGTTTATCGCGCCGCTGGCACGTGCCGCCGTTGCCGCCGGGTGCGACGCCGTGTTTATAGAAACGCATCCCCGTGTTTCCGAAGCGCTGTGCGACGCCGCCAGCATGTTGCCGCTGGATGGGTTGGAGCCCCTGCTTCTTCAACTGATGGACATTGCCCGCGTAATCAGGCAACACGGTGTCGTATAAAACGTTATGGCCGATCCTGCCGACTTTTCCGCCACGACGGACATCCCCGCCAATCCGTCCGCTTCTCTTTTTGCCAAACGGCTCAAAAATACGCTGATCTACTATGGGGTGTACGGTTTTGTAAGGCTTATCGACGCTACGCCTCGACCCTTGGCGCTCGACCTGTGCGGAGCGCTCGCGCTTGCCGCGTATCTGTCCGCCAGAAGCGTGCGCCGACGTACGCTGGATAATCTGGGTCACGCGTTTGGCAAGACCCTGACCTCGACCCAAATCGGTCTGCTTGGCAGAGAGGTTTTCTGGCATCTCGGCAGAAATGCGGCGGATGCGGCACGCCGACCGGATACCGGAGAGGACGGTCTCGATACACTTGTCCGAGCGACGGGACTCGATCGTCTCGACACCGCCTTACGGCAAGGACGCGGTGTGCTGGCTGTCAGCGGTCATATAGGCAACTTCGAACTGCTTGGCCGTTATTTAGCGTATAAAGGGTATGGGGTGACGGTCGTGGCCGCCGCGCTCTACGACTCCCGACTCGACACACTGCTTCGGGATCGGCGCTCGGCAGGCGGTCTACACGTAGTTTACCGGGACCGTGCCACGACGGCGGTACTTCGGGCACTGCGCAAGGGGCATGTCGTCGGTCTGCTGGTGGATCAGGATACACGGGTTCCGAGCGTTTTCGTCCCTTTTTTCGACCGCCCCGCCTACACCCCGGTCGGACCGGCCGTGCTGGCGGAGCGGACCGGCGCGCCGATCGTACCCATGGCCATTCGGAGACTCCCCGATGATACCCATCTTATCACGATAGAGCCGCCATTACCGTCCGGGCTTTCCGTTGAAGAGACCGTACGGCGCTATACTTCGGCCATAGAACGGTTTATCCGCGAAGACCCCGCCGAGTGGGTATGGATGCACGACAGATGGAAGACAAAGGTTGAAAAGTGAAAAGAGCGATCTTTCTTCTGTTCTTCCTTATCAGCTGCCGGACGTTGCAAACCGCTCCCTCCTCTGAAACGGACACGGACACCCCCGATCAGGAGGCATGGAACGCCACCGTATATTTCGTGGAAGACAGTTTACAACGCGCGGTCGTCAAAACCGGACGACGCCGACATTATGTAAAAGAGAAGACGACACGGCTCGACCAAGGCGTTTACGCGGAGTTTTTTGACGAAACGGGCAAACGCTCGGCAACGCTGACGGCGCGCGAAGGCGTGATCGACGAGAACACGCGCGATCTGCGGGTGTCGGGCGAGGTCGTCGTGGTCAGTGTGGAACACGGAACGCTTTTGACCGATTCGCTCCGCTGGATCGAAACGGAACGGAAAATTCTGACGGACGCGCCGATTCGGATCGTCACGGTCAAGGATACGATCACGGGCGAAGGGTTCGAGGCGGAAACATCGCTCAGGAAATGGAAAATCCTACACAATGTAAAAGGGCTGTTCGACCGGGAAGATGAAGCCTCCGAAAAGCTGGATAGCAAGGACCCGCCCTAATGGAAAACGCCCCGATCTCCTTGTCCTGTAGGTACAAAAGCCTTCTGGGCAACCGTGTCGCGCCCTTGACGCTGTGTATACGCGGTGTTATATTAACAATGCGATTCGCAGCGACGGCTTTTGTCTTCTGTGTGATCGCGTATCCGACCGGGGTCTGTGGAGCGCAGTCTTCCCAGACGAGCCGAAAGGAGCCTATCGTCGTGGAACATGCGGACGCTTGGGAGGCAAGCGGCGTCAACGAGGTGTTCGATCTGATCGGCGATGCGCGTATCCGACACGGCTCCGCGTTTCTTACGAGCGACCGGGTGCGTTACGACCGGCTTCGCGGTGAGATATTTCTCCGGGGCCGAGTACACATGACACGCGACAAAACGACGCTGGCCGCCGACTCGGTTGTCTATCGTGAAAACGATCGGCGTGCGATAGGTATGGGGGTCGTCCATATCGAGGATCCAAAGGAAGGAACGCATCTTTCCGGGACAAAAGCGGAGTATTTTCATCGTCCCCGCCACGCCGTGCTGACGGGGTTTCCACGTTTGGAGCGACGTCATCAGGAAGACGACATCGTCATCACCGGCAACCGGATGGATTACTTTTTTGCAGGACCGGACTCTGCGGCAAAAGCGCTTGTCGACGGCGCGGTGACGGTCATGGATCGCTCGGAAAGCGTCACGGTCATCTGTGCTTCGGTAGAATATCGACGGGGTTCCGAAAAGGCGTTTATGACCGGCACCCCACGTATGGAGAAACGCTTTACGGGTGGAGAAGCGCCGGTGATCGTTTCCGGCAAGCGAATGATATACGGTTTTTCGGACAAACGAGCGGATGTGTACGACTCGGTGCGTATCTTACAGGGCGCGCTTGAGGGGGTTTGCGATACGGTAGTTTACAGCAACGATCCGCAACAGGTGCTTATGCGCGGAAAACCGGCGATACGCGACGCGCACAGCGAGATTCGGGGCGAAGAGGTGTTGCTTATTCTGAAGGACGACGCGGTCTCTCGCGCGGTGATAAGCGGCAGAGCCACCGGCGTGTATGCCTCCGGCGATACGGTGGGCGCGGTAAAAAGCTCGATTCGAGGGCATCAGCTTATGGTGGATTTCGAAGACGATGCGGTGCGGAGCATCACGGCGATCAAAAACGCATCCAGCGAATACCACCCGTCCAAAGACCGGGACGCCGGTCCACCGGGGCATAATCTGGTAAGCGCTTCGAAGATTACCATCCTGCTTGACCGCGGAAAATTGGTGCGGGTTAGCGCCGAAGAACAGGTGGACGGATCGTACCGAACACCGCGTACTACTTCGCAGACTCAGGCGGAGCGATAACCGGGCATGGAGGCGGACAACACGTCGGAAGAACGATCTTTGATTGCCGAAGGACTGAGCAAAACCTACAAGCGTCGGCGTGTGGTAAACGACGTACACGTCCGGGTCCGACAGGGCGAGGTCGTCGGTCTCCTTGGCCCCAACGGCGCGGGCAAGACTACGACGTTCTACATGATCGTCGGCATAATCCGTCCGGACAACGGACGCATCCTGATCGACCGTGCGGAGATCACCCGATGGCCCATGTATCGGCGTGCGCGCGCCGGCATCGGATATCTGGCACAGGAACCCTCGATTTTCAGACGCATGACGGTAGAACAAAATCTTATGGCGATCTTGGAGACCCTGCCCCTGTCGCGCGCGGAACGGCGGACGCGCATGGAACGTCTGCTCGACGATTTCGGAATCGGGCATCTGGCCAAACAGAAGGCATACACGCTTTCGGGCGGAGAACGCCGACGCACCGAAATCAGCCGGGTGTTGACGACCGAACCGCAGTTTATCCTCCTTGACGAACCTTTTGCGGGTATCGACCCGATCGCCGTGGAAGACATACAGCGGATCATCCGTCAGTTGAAAGAACGCAATATCGGTGTCCTGATCACCGACCATAACGTCCGGGAAACGTTGCAGATCACCGACAGAGCCTATATCATGGCAGAGGGGCAAATCGTTCTCTCCGGCACGTCGGAGCAACTGGCCAACGATCCGGAAGCCCGTCGTATCTATCTTGGCGAACGTTTCAGGCTGGATTGACCGTTATGGAATTTGGACTACATACCCGGCTCGACATCAAGCTGAACCCTCAGCTCATGTATGCGCTCAAGCTATTGCAGTACACTACGCTCGAGCTGGCGCAGGAAGTAAAACTGCAATTGGAGGAAAATCCTCTGCTCGAAACGGTCGGTGACGACTTGGAAACGGGAGCCGGAGAAGGGGAACCGGACGACGCAGAGCCGGAGGAACCCGTTGTCCAGATGGAGACCGTAGCCCAGGAACTCAAGCCCGAAACACGGGATATAGACTGGGACGAATACGTCAATTCGAGCATGAACACCGAGCAGAACTCTCGTGAAGAGTTCGAAAAAAAGGAAGAGCAGAACCTGCTGGATCGGGAAGGCAAATCGGGTACGACGCTTGAACAGCATCTGCTCGAACAGTTTTATCTGCTCGATATCAGCAACGCGGACCGCACGGTCGGGGAGTATCTTATCGGAAGTCTCGAAGACACGGGGTTGTTGACCGCCGCTCCGGAGGAAATCGCCTCCGAACTCGGAGTGGAGCCATCCTTCGTGGAGCGCGTGCTCGGTATGATTCAGACGCTGGAACCTCCCGGCGTGGGGGCTCGCACCATCCCCGAATGTCTGCTTATCCAGTTGAGAGCCGTCGGACAGGGGGATTCGCTTGCGGCGGTCATGATCGAAAGGTATTGGGGCGATCTGTGCAACCGCCGGGTAGCCGTGCTCAAAAAAGCGCTCAAAGTCGAACAGGAAGACATTCAGGAGGCGTTGCAAACCATCGGAACGCTCAACCCGCACCCCGGACGATCCATAAGCGACGAGATGACCATCCCGATTCTGCCCGATCTTGTGGTAGACAAAGTGGACGGCGAGTACGTAGTAACGCTCAACGACCGCCACATGCCCCGGTTGCGCGTCAGCCGTGCATATCAGGGGATATTGAGCCGGGGCAGTCATGCTACGGACAGCGAGCGCGACTATGTCCGCAAAAAGCTCAAAGACGCCATCTGGTTGGTCAGTTCCATCGAACAGCGGCGTTCGACGATGCTCAAGGTGATGAGTTTTATCGTAAAAGCGCAACGCGAATTTTTGGACAAGGGGTTGCCGCATCTCAAACCCATGATTCTGCAGGAAGTGGCAGACCAAGTAGGGGTGCATCCGGCCACGGTAAGCCGGGTGACGCAGAACAAATACGTGCAGACGCCGCGTGGCGTTTTTGCGCTGAAATATTTTTTTGACGGTAGTATATCGACCGACAGCGGAGACACGCTTTCCACAAAAGCCGTCCGGGACCGTCTGGCGAAGTTTATTCGCGAAGAGTCTCCGGACGACCCACGAAGCGACGAAACGCTGACCGGGATGCTTCAGGCGGAAGGCTTGAATATCCAACGTCGCACCGTCGCCAAATATCGAGGAGAACTCGGTATTCCCACCGCGCGTATGAGAAAGCGCATTTAAACCGTTTTATCCGATCTGTCGCCGAAAGGCGAAACACCGTTCTTTTTAAGAAAGGCAATCCCCATGCAGATTACGATTAACGCCCGTCATTGCGAATTGAACGAATTTCATAAACGGTACGCGGAAAAGGAAATCACCCGTCTGGGCCGTTACTCGGATCATATTCTGACGGTCAATTTGATAGTTACGTACGAAAAACACGGCTATATAGCCGAACTCCACATCCACCTGAACGGCACGACGCTTACCAGCAAGGAGGAAGCGGCGGACATCCAGATCGCCGTCGACCGGGTGACGCAGCGTATCGAACCACAGCTCAAAAAGTACAACGAAAAACTCCACGATCACCGCGTCAAACGGGAAGCGTAGCCGTCGCCATGGTCAAAAACCGTTCCATTACCATCGCCGAACTGATGAAGTGGACCGACCTGCGGCTTAAGACATGGACCGGCGAGGCGGGTATGGGCCGGGAAATCAGTAACGCCGAGTTGAACCGCCCAGGTCTGGCATTGACAGGGTACACCGACCGGTTTGCCAACAACCGGATACAGATCGTCGGAGAGACGGAATTTCTGTACATGATGAGTCTTGCCTCGGACGACCGGACAAAGGCGGTAGAGAAGGTACTCAATCTCGAAGTGCCGTGCGTGATACTTACAAAGGGACTTGAACCCCCTTCCGAACTCATGAATGCGGCACAAACCCACCAGACCGCGCTTTTGGGCACCTCGCTGACCACCGACGAATTTATCCACTATCTGATCGAGCATCTGGAACCGTATTTTGCACCGTCGATCACGGTACACGGCTCGCTCATGGACGTCTATGGCATCGGTCTGCTGTTTACCGGACGTAGCGGCATCGGAAAAAGCGAAACGGCGCTGGACCTTATCGAACGAGGACACCGGCTTGTCGCCGACGATGTGGTGACCGTCTACCGAATGCGGCGGGGTGTACTCATCGGAACAGGCAACGAACTGCTTCAGCATTTCATGGAAATCCGCGGCATCGGTATCATTGACATTCCGAGCATGTTCGGTATCCGGAGCATCCGGATCAAAAAACGGGTTGAGGTGGTGGTTCGGCTGGAGGAGTGGGACGAAAAAGTGGATTATGAGCGACTCGGCATAGAAGAGAAAACCACAACCATACTGGGTGTGGAACTGCCTTATGTCATGGTCCCTATCGTGCCCGGCAAAAACCTTACGGTCATTGCAGAAGTGGTGGCGCTAAACCACATGCTCAAATTGGTCGGCATGAATCCCGCCAACGAACTAAACCGTAGACTGGTAGACGTGATGAAAAGCCGAACCGCAGTCAGCAAATACGACCGGGAGGACTTCGAATAACTGGAATGATCTGCGAAAATACCGTCACCATTCTCAACAAGACCGGTCTACACATGCGGCCTGCCGAAAAAATCGTCCATCTGGCCACCCGGTTCAAATCCGAGATCGTCCTTAGCCGAGACGGGTTGGATGTGAACGGAAAGAGTCTTATGGGCGTACTCATGCTGGCCGCCGAGTGTGGAAGTTCGATTACCATACAGGCCGAAGGCGACGACGCGTCCGCGGCCGTTTCGGCGATTGTCGCGCTGGTGGCCAATCGGTTTGGAGAATCGGAATGAGCACCGGGCAACGCAGGTTTCAGGGGATCGCCGCCGCACCCGGCATCCGTATGGGACGCGCCGTGACCGTCCATCGCAAATACGACTCGGTGGATCGACGCGAGCTTGAAGAACATGAAGTCGAATCCGAGCTCGCCCGTTTCGACCGGGCGGTGCAAGAGGCGCTTCACGACCTGTCGATGGTCCAACAGCGTATTGCGGCGGATATGGGCGAAGATACCGCGCATATTTTTCGTGCGCATCAGGCGGTGCTGGAAGATCCAGAGGTCGTTGACGTCACAAAAGCCCGTATCCGAAAGGAGCGGCAAAACGCCGAATATCTTTTTAACGACGTCATGCACGGCTGGATTACGCATCTGTCCGCGATTCAAAATCCGTTCTTCCGGGAGCGCACCGCCGATTTCGAGGATATACGACATCGCGTCCTCGAAAAACTGTCCGGCGTCACCGGACCGGGCCGCGAGTCGTTTAGCGAATCGGTCATTCTTGTCGCCCATGCGCTCTCACCCTCCGATACGGCGGACATAGACCGCCGATGGGTCTGCGGTTTTGTCACGGATGTGGGTGGCCCCACCTCGCATACGGCCATCGTTGCGCGCGGTCTGGGGCTTCCGGCGGTGGTGGGCGTCAGCGACGCCGCTCGCCAGATACCCGACGGCACCCTGCTTATCATAGACGGAAACACGGGAACAGTCTATGCAGACCCCGATTCCGATACCCTGCGCCGGTTCGAAGAAGCACAAGCGCGTCTTTCCGTATACGAAACCGAACTCAGAACGCTTGTCCATCTGCCTGCGGTCACACCGGACGGACACAATGTCGAACTCGGCGCCAACATAGAACTGCCGGAAGAGGTGGAAAGCGCGTTGCGGCACGGGGTGGACGGGATCGGTCTGTATCGGACGGAGTTTCAGTTTCTGCTCGACCATGCCCTGCCGACCGAGGAGGAGCAGTACAAGCACTACCGGACCATTGCACAAAAAATGGCGCCCCGCCCTGTGATCATCCGGACGCTGGATCTTGGAGCCGACAAACTGCCTGCCTTGGAAACGCCGGAAGACAATCCTGCGCTCGGATTTCGTGGCATCCGGCTGTGTCTGGGCCGTCCGGAAATGTTCAAAACTCAGTTGCGCGCAATTCTGCGGGCAAGCGTCGAAGGAAATCTGCGGATCATGTTTCCCATGATTTCCGGACTGGAAGAACTTCGTCAGGCAATGACCGTGATCCGTGAGTTACAGGAAGACTTGGATCGGGAAGAAACCGCCTACGATCGAGGGATTCCCATAGGCATCATGATCGAAGTGCCGTCGGCGGCGCTTACGGCGTCCGATTTGGCGCAGGAAGTGGATTTTTTCAGCATCGGAACCAACGACCTGATCCAGTATACGGTGGCGGTAGATCGAGGGAATGCGCAGGTGTCGTCGCTGTACGACCCGTTTCACCCGGCGGTGTTGCATCTGATCTCCGGCGTAGTAAAGGCGGCGCACGAAAAAAAAATATGGGTCGGTGTATGTGGCGCCATGGCCGGCGATCCGGTTTCGGCGTGCGTCCTTCTCGGTCTCGGTGTGGATGAGTTGAGCATGAGCGCGATCGACATTCCCAGCATCAAGAAGTTTGTTCGTTCCACCTCCTACGCCGATATGCAAGACATCGCACGCGCGGTGGCCAAGCTACCCACTTCGAACGCCATACGCGAGTATCTCCGAAGCCGAGGACTTGCGTAGCCTCTTTTTTCTGTTGCTTTTCGTGTGCCCGCGCCTTTTCTTAATAGATAGGAATAGAGCCTGCGAGACAGCGAGTTACGGAGAAATATGAAAGCGGTGATACCCGTGGCGGGCACAGGGAGTCGTTTGCGACCGCATACGCTGACGATACCCAAAGCGCTGGTTCCGGTCGCAGGCAAACCGATTTTAGGACACGTACTCGATACGGTCGAGCGTCTTGGGATAAGTGAAGTCGCCCTGATCATAAGCCCATCGGGATGGGCGATCCGAGACTACGTGGACGACGCCTACGGTTTTCGAACCCGATATGCGGTGCAGGAAGAGGCGCTGGGTGTCGGTCATGCGGTGTATCAGGCCCGTTCGTTTGTAGAAGGCGAACCGGCGCTTATCGTGCTAGGCGACACGGTGTACCACGCCGACTTTTCGTGGCTGCGCGCCGAGCCGGCGGTCAGCGCGGTCGCCGTCAAAGCGCTGGATGGCGACGTAAGAAGATACGGAGTCGCCGAAGTGGCGAATGGCCGTGTGAGACGGCTGATCGAAAAACCCGACGTCCCCCCTTCCAATCTGGTTTTGGCAGGGGTCTACTACGTCCGAGAAACCGAAACACTCATGCAGGGGATCGAAACGTTGATCCGAGACGACCGGAGGACGCGAGGCGAATTTCAACTGACGGACGGGCTTCAGACGATGATCGACAAAGGCATCGAAATCGGGACGTTTCCGGTGGAGGAGTGGTACGACTGTGGAACACCGGAGCAGTTGCTGACCGCCAACCGAAGATTGCTGGAACTGGATGCTTCGCTACCCGACCTGCCCGGCTCGGTCGTGGTTCCACCCGTAGCCGTCGCCCCGGACGCGCAGATCGAGGCTTCCGTGATCGGACCTTTCGTGTCGGTTAGCCCCGGAGCCCGGATCGTAAGGTCGGTACTGACCCACACGATCGTTGGTGAAAAGGCGACGGTGCAGGACTGTCGGCTGGATAGCGGCATCGTCGGCGCAAATGCCGTGGTAAAAGGAACTTCGCGCGCGCTCAATATCGGACCGTACGGAGAGGTAGCACTGTAAAGATCCAAAGAAAATGTGTTCATTCCGGAAGCTGTTTCTGTCCGCGCGCCGGGCAAGACGCGCTTCAAGTCGTAGGGTTTTTTATGAGGAGCGGTTCATGACCCCCAATTATCTTTTTACGTCGGAGTCGGTTACCGAAGGCCATCCCGATAAGATCGCCGATCAGATTTCCGACGCTATTCTCGATGCGATTCTCGAACAGGACCCCGCCGCCCGCGTTGCCTGCGAAACATTCGTCACCACAGGGCTTGTGCTGATCGGCGGCGAAATTACGACAACCGGTTACGTGGATATTCAGTCTACCGCGCGGGGGATGATCAAGTCGATCGGGTACACGGACGCCAGCTACGGTCTCGACTGGGAAACCTGTGGGGTGATTGTCACGCTTGACCGGCAGTCGGCGGATATCGCCATGGGGGTGGACAAGCTGGGCGCAGGCGATCAGGGGATGATGTTCGGATACGCGACCAACGAAACCCCCGAAATGATGCCGCTACCGATCACCTTGGCACACCGGCTGACCAAAGGACTGTCGACGGCTCGCAAGGACGGGCGAATTCCGTATCTTCGTCCCGATGGCAAGTCGCAGGTGACGGTGGAATACGTGGACGGCAAGGCGGCGCGTATCGATTCGGTGGTGATCGCGGCGCAACACGATCCGGACGTGTCGAACGAGCAGATCCGGGAAGACATCATCTCGAAGGTGATTCTGCCGGCTATGCCTTCACAGCTTCTCGACCCCGGTCGGATCAAGTACTATATCAATGCCACCGGACGCTTTGTCGTCGGCGGTCCGCACGGTGACGCCGGTCTTACCGGGCGCAAGATCATCGTCGATACTTATGGCGGATATTGCCGTCACGGCGGTGGGGCCTATTCGGGCAAGGACCCGACAAAAGTAGACCGCTCCGCCTCGTATGCGGCGCGGTATGTGGCCAAGAATATCGTGGCGGCAGGGCTGGCCGCCCGGTGCGAGATTCAGCTTGCTTATGTCATCGGAGTTGCCGATCCGGTTTCGATTTTTGTGGATACCTTTGGAACCGGCGTCATCCCCGAACCGGAGATCGTGCATCTTATCCGGCGTCACTTCGATCTTACGCCCCAAGGGATCATAGACACGCTGAGACTGCGACGGCCCATCTATCGCAAAACCGCCGCGTACGGGCATTTCGGACGAAGCGAACCAGAATTTTCATGGGAGGCCTGTGATCGGGTTGAGGATTTGAAACAGGGATAAAACATGTATCGTCCATCTTTCAGGAGTGCACTATGAAATTTTCGTTTACCAACTGGGTCGTCTGCGGTCTGTTGTTGGCCGTGATGGCCGGAACGGGATGCAAGGGAGGCAACATTTTTGGTCTCCGCGATCCCGGCGACGATAATGTCGCCGATCTGGTCGCCAAAGGCCAGAAACTGCTGCGCGATGGCAAATTCGACGAGGCGGAAGCCATTTTGACCAAGGCCGTCAAGGCGGATTCGCTCAACAGCGACGCTCGGTTCTACCGCGCCAAGGCAACGCTATTGGCGTCCGGGATCAGCGTGGTGGCGCTTATCCGCGACGTGACGGACAACCTGAATAATCCAGGGTCCAAAGTGCCGCTTTATACCCGCGACACAGGCGTGCCGGTGGCGACCGAGGAAGCCAACAAAACCAAAATCTACAGGGCTACCGGTTCTGTAGCCGACGATCTCACCTTGATTGCCGACGGTCTGACGCATGGAACGTTCGATTCCACCTCGATCGGACTCGATTTAGCGCTCGCCAACGCCGTCTATGGGCTTCTCACCCTGCGCGACACCGATCAGGATGGGGAAATCAAATCTCCCGACGATCTGTATCTCGATTTTTCGATCGGAGGATCGAGTGGAAACGAGGATTTTGAATTTGGAAGCCTCCACCATGTCATAGCTAATGATACTTTGTCGTTCCCCCAGATCATCGCCAACGCCGAGAGTTTTAACGAGGTGCTCGAACTGCTGGCCGGAACGGGGCCCAGCCCCAAACCCATAGGGGGATTCAAGGCTCTTCAGGCCAAGCCAAGCCTTGTCGAGAGGATTCTCGCCAACATCCGTCAGGCCGGGCTACTGAGCAGCGACACCAGTATCGATGTCAACGAACTGACCCGGCTTATCAACAGGCTGGGCATCAACGTGCGCCATTATTTTATCAACACGGGCAAACAGGGCAACCCCGGTATCGGAGATAATGATAATGACGGGCGCGTAGATGAAGAAATCATCAACGGAGAAGACGATGACAACGACGGCAGAATCGACGAGGATTCCAGCTTTTAACTGAGGAGCGCGAACATGAAGCGATTTGGAACATGGATAGGTGGCTGTATCGCGCTTTCCGCTCTTGTCATCGCCGGAACGGGCGTTGGCCAGGCAGGAACCCTGCGGACGACGGACGTGCCTTTCCGGCACGACATCCGGGCGCTTGGCATGGGCGGGGCGTATGTAGCGGCCGGACGGAACGGTAGCGCGTTTCTGTACAACCCCGCATTGCTCAATCAGTCGCATGTGAACATCGGTCTGCCGATCAGCCTGGGCGTCGACGCCAATGCGGTCGATATGTTCAAGTTTATCAACGACAACCAGGCCTCACTGGAAGGGTTTTCCAATCTGACGATCGCCCAGCAGGAGAAGCTGTTCAGTGACATGACCAAGTTTGACGGTGAAAAAATAAAATTTCGCGTCACTCCCATGTTTAACATCGTCATGAAAAACTTCGGTCTCGCCGGGTACGGGGCGATCAAAGGCGGCGGCGGTGTAGACAAGGGTATCTTCGAACCCCGCATCGCCGGTGACGGACGTATCGACTGCGTGGTGGCGCTGGGTATCGCCAAAGGCGTGTCGAAAAACATGGCGATCGGTGTCACCGGAAAATACATCAACTCCCGGGCGACCGATTTCCGCTTCCGTATTACACAGGTCGGAAACACGTTTGACACGGTCTTGGATTCGCTCAAGTCAGGCGATGCGGGTGTCGCGCTCGATGTGGGTATGCTCTACCGGTTGGGCGAGCGGTCCACGTTGGGTGTGGTGGCGCAAAACATCTATGGTAAGGTAGGCAACGACAAGTACCCGATCAACCTCAAGGCAGGTCTGGCATGGACCAGCAAACGGCTTACGTTGGCGGCGGACCTGACCGATCTGCTCAACAAGGACGGGGTGTCCATTTTTAACCGGGTCTTTATGGGGGCGGAATTTCGTATCCCGTTTATCAGCCTGCGGGGTGGTTTTTATCAGGGATACCCTTCGATCGGGGCGGGTCTCAATCTGAAAATTGTCAAGATCGACGTGGCCAAGTACAAGATCGAGACGGGTGGGCGTCCGGGGATTGCGGGACTCGGCCAACTCGAAGCCCAGATCAAGATCGGGTGGGGATGGTAGGGGTGGGTTTCAAACCCGCCCGTTATGCCCCACCGTCCATTCGGTGATGGGCGTGCGCCGTAGGAGCGAGGTATGCCTCGCTCCTACCTGGGCGCACGGATAAACAACAGAAGCCCTAACAGACCAAACACGGCGTTAGGCCCCCACGCCGCTTCGAGCGGTCCCAGCGTTCCGGCGTGTCCTAATGCCTGTGCAAAACGCAGAAATCCCCAGTATACGAAACATATTCCCACGCTTGCCGCAAACCCGAACGCCGCGCCGCTTCGGCGCACATGCGAGGCTAGCGCCGCGCCAAACAACACGATGATCAGGTTGGCGCAGGGGAAAGCCAGTTTAAGATTCAAATCCACTAAATATCCCTGCACATCGCCGCCGCTACGCTGTACGTTGGCGATATATCGTTTCAGTTCGCCATAGGTCATGGCTTCGGGTAGCTTCTGGCCTTGCCGAAAGTCCTCCGGGCGCTCGGCAAAGGCGGGACATGCGAGCGAATCGAATGCCGCAGCGGCGATCAGCGCTCCTCTGGGGTGGAACGTCCGCACCGAACCGTCGCGCATCCGCCACCCGCCATCCTCCCATTCCATTTCACGCGCTGTAAAAACTTTTACGATCGCCCCCTCTCGGAACTCCAGCACGGTCACATCCGACGCACGGCGAAAATAGCCGTTGTACAGCCGGAGAAAATACTGCCGTCCCTCCTCACCTCTGTAGAACACGTGATTGCGGATTTCACGGCTTTCCACCGCATACCTTTCCACATGATCGAGGTTGATCTCGGCACGCCGACGGTTGGTTTCGGGCACGAGCCACTCACCGGCGGCAAATAGGCCGAGGCTGACCAGCACGCCGACCATGAGCATGGGGCGAAAAATCCGAAACAGGCTAATTCCGGAAGCCTTCATGGCGGTCAGTTCGCCATATTTGCCAAGCTGACCAAAGGTAAAAAGACACGCCAACAACAGACCGACGGGCAGGGTAAGCACGACGATATAGGGGAGAAAATAGAGGTAATACAAAACGATATATCGCGCTTCCACCTGAAGATCGAGAAACTTGTCGAGTTGAGAAATAAGATCGACGATGTAAAAAATCCCGACAAAGGCCAGCATGGCGACACCGGCGGCGCTGAGAAACTGGACGAGAATATAGCGGGTGACAAGAGACATGGGCGTCAGGACAGGAAAGAGCGTTCACGGCCGGTGGCGAAGGCAAGCAGAAGACCTGGAAGGCCGATCAACAAGTTGGCGGACCACATGGCAAGACCGGGATCGAGAAGGTTGCGATTGGCTAGTTCTTCCCCACCGATAAGACAGGCCCAATAGACGAGAAAAAAACCGAGGCTGACCCCCACGCTGATGCCAATACCGCCTCGACGTATTCTCATGCCGAGCGGTGCGCCGATCAGTACGAAAATGAGACAGGCGACCGGTATGGCGTATTTTTTGTGAATTTCGACCAGATACCCGTCGATTTGTTCCTGGCGCGCATCGATCAAATGGCGGGCGTCGCGCATGTCCCGTTCTTGGAAGGCCAGAGAGTCCGGGTTTGTCGTTTGCAGTTGCGCAAGAAGGCTGCGGCGCTCGTCGATTTCGGACTGCCACTGCCCCATCGTATCGTACATCATTTCGATGCTCATTTCGCGGTCAGTCCGGTCCCCGGCTTCGGTGCGCTGGACGCCGTGCGGTTCGGTATGCAACACCAGTTTTTGGCGCTCGAACACCTCTCTGTAATAGCGTCCGGGTGTTTTTTCGTCCTGCTGATGCACTTCGCCGTCCATCAACAGGAGCGTGACGGTTTTGCC
>VGJU01000048.1 GCA_016867335.1 Candidatus Zixiibacteriota bacterium
TTGGTTTTTTGCTCATCAGAGCCTCCTTGTGGACAGTTTTCTGCTAATATACCTCAAGGAGACTGACCTACAATTGCTGTCACTTGACTGACCTACAATTGCTGTCATCTGGCTAATGAGGGCTCATAGTCACTTGACGGGGTTCCCGGTTCGCGTTATTCTCAAACCGAACGCCATAAGGCCATCTGTATATCGCATACATTAGGTGTGTCAAGCGGTATAAGAGCCATCCGTCTTTCTTCACCCTTCAAACTTCGTTATGTCCTCTCGCATCCCACTTCCCCCGGTATTCCCGCAGAGCGACTATACGCCGTTCGGCTATCTGAACAACCCGTATCACAGCGCGGTCCACAACCCCAGTGGCATCATCCGGACCGTCCCCCCCATGGGATTCGGGTTTTGGGCCAGAACGCTCCCTTGGCCCTATGGCAGTGTGCTTCAGCGACCGCGGAGCTATCTGTCGCTTCTTCGTCTGAGTCTTTGTATCGGCGACACCCGGTTTCACGACTCCGCCGACTTCCCGGCGCACGGGGTGACACTCTGCTCGAAATATCACACCCAGACGCTCATGAGCTACGACTGGTCCTACAAAGGCATCGGGGTAAGCGCGAAGTATTTTCTGGCCGATGAACACAGCCTGCTTTGCATCCTCGAACTCGACAATACGACGGCGTTGGAGCGTGTCGTGTCCGTCCACGCCGCCAACGAGTACGGCTACCCCGATCATCCATACTGGGGCTGTGACGGTATCCGATCTTTTTTCCGCCCCCAAGACGGGGTCGGAGTAAGCAAAATCTGGGCGTATGGCGAGGTCATGGTTATCGGAGCGGACCGTCCGGGTAGGTATAGAGCGGGTGTTTCCGAGACGGAGTGGTGCGACCGCGTGCAGACGGACGACAGTTCAGACAACGACGGCGCGCTGATCCGTTTTAACGAGGGAGCGGATCACCTATACGCCATGATGAATTGGCGCGTCGTTCTTCCCTCGGGCGGCGCGGAGCGGTTGGTTATCGGTATTACCCGCGGAGTAAACGAGTCCGATGTCGTCGATGCGCACCGGACCGCGCTCCGCAACGCCGAATACACCGCACGTGTTCAGTTGGAAGCCGATACGCGGTTCTATACGCAGACACCCCTTCTCGAAGGCGATTGGCCGGATACGTGGAAACACGGATGGATATACGATCTAGAGACGCTCCGTACCACGATGCGTCCGCCGGTGGGCATTTTCAAACATCCGTGGGATGGGATGCAACTGCCCAACCCGCGTTCGGTGCTTGGCGAGATGGGGCTGGATACCATGTGTCTGAGCTATGGCGATGTGGAGCTCGCCAAAGAGGTGATCTACGGAACCTTTGCCGACGCGCCCGCGCCCAACGTGCCGTGTACACGCGAAGACGGCAGTATGAACATGATCGGTGAAAGCGGCAACGAATGCGGCACCGCGCCCAACTGGGGGTTCCCGTTTGTCATCATCTGGTCGATCTATCTACGCGATCGGGACGACCGATGGATCGAACGGTTGTATCCACACCTGCGCGCCTATCTCGAATGGTGGCTTGTCCACAGAAGCGACGGGGAAGGATGGCTCCACGCCGACAACAGTTGGGAGTCGGGACAGGACGGCTCGCGGCGTTTTCTAAACGACACCGAAGGCGCTTCCGCGGCTTTTGTTCGCACGGTGGACATCGAAGCCGCGATGGCACAGGCGATGCGGACGATGGTACATTATGCCCGTATTGCCGGATACGCGGACGAGGCGGACCGGTGGGACCGTCTGGCCGAAGCGCGTGTCGCCCGCACACAGACCATGATTGTAGACGGATGGTTCCGCGACGTGGATGGACGTACCGGCCAGCCTATCCTACTGCCGGACTTCGTTGACGTGATGATGCTTACCCCGCTTACCGTAGGCGTGGCAACCCCCGAACAGACGGCGGCGGCGGCCCGTGTGATCCCCTATTTTCGCGAACACCCGCGTCCGTGGCTCGAATGGCCGTCTTTTGTCATGCCGTTTGCCGAAGCGGCTTGGCGCGCTGGGATGAGAACTTTTCTGGCCGACACGCTCGCGGAAATAGGGGATCGGATTTATACCCGCCAGGACGCTCGCACCGTACATTCCACACAAGGGTTTACGGATCGGTATCTCCCCAGCGGATTTCCGGAAATGCACAACTTCCGTATTCCGGGTGTGGCGGGTGAATACTGGCCCATGGAAACCGAAAAGGGTGTCTATGCCGGAGCGGAACACTATGGATGGGGAGCGACGTTTCCTACGTCGATTCTCCGGCATATCGTGGGGTTTCGTGAGTCGGAAACACCGGACACAGACGCCTTTTTCCTTGCACCCGCATTACCCGACAGATGGCTCGAACCGAGCCGTGTGTTTGGGGTTTCCAACCTTCGATACCGGGTTGCCCGGTGCAGGGTACAATACCATGTAACCCCGGATCGGACACTGACGGTAACGATACACGCCATGTTGTCCGCACCGCGCCGGGTGGAAATATCCGATGCTTCGGGGCGGACGCTCGCACAGACCGACAAGCCGGGTGTGTCGGTGCATCTGAGGTTTTCCGCCCAAAATGGCGATTTGTATGCCGTGACATTGTCATAAAATTTTAAAAAAGGAGCCGATATGATCACCGGAAAGATTCTTCCGGGCGAACCGCTCGCCCCGGACGTAATGGACGAAATACTCACCCGTTTTCACCGCGACGGCTATGCACTCATCCCCAGTGTGCTGACTCCGGACGAAGTATCCGCGATCCGTGAAGTGTCCGACCGATTGTTTTCCGACCCCGCGCTTGCCGGCACGAAATATATCCAAAGAGACTTTATCCTGCGCAACACGCTCGAACTCGACCCTATCTTTGTGGATATGCTGATCCGGGAGCCGATCGTGGGACTGGCGGAGGCGATCGTCGGCAAAGATTGCAAATTCTGCGGCCAGAACCTCATCCGCAACCCCAAAGGCGTGGCTATCTCGCAATGGCATGTGGACGACCGAGTCGAATTCCCCCTGCCTGACGACGTACCGCGTCACGATCCGCGTATCCGCATGACGGTCCAGTGGTTTACCATTCAGATGGCGCTCACCGACATCGATTCGGACGAAAACGGTCCGACACAGTTTGTCCCCGGCAGTCACTATTCGGGCCGCCCCCCCAATAGCCAGGAGCATCCCACATTTGAAGGACGGGGGCCGGTATCCATGTTGTGCAAGGCGGGGGACATCTATCTGCAAAACAATCAGTGCTGGCATCGCGGCGCCCCGGTCACGTCAGGACGGATGCGGTATATCATACAGTCGCAGTACGCGGCGCGGTGGGCGTTTACGCGATTTGGAGAGTACAACCGCGTTCCGATCCCGGCCTCTGTACTGTCACAGAGCGACGAGCGGGTGTACAACGTCATGGGGCTACAACCCACAGGACCCGCGAAATATTAACAAAGCGTGAAAGGAGGCGGTATGATCACCGGAAAGATTCTTCCGGGCGAACCGCTCGCCCCGGACGTAATGGACGACATACTCACCCGTTTTCACCGCGATGGCTATGTGCTTGTCCCTGGTGTACTGACCCCGGACGAGGTAACGGCGTTGCGCGAAACGACCGACCGGTTGTTTGCCGATCCCGCGCTTGCCGGTACGAAATATATCGAAAGAGACTTTATCCTGCGCAACACGCTCGAACTCGACCCTATCTTTGTGGATATGCTGATCCGTGAGCCGATCGTGGGACTGGCGGAGGCGATTCTGGGAAAGGACTGCAAATTCTGCGGTCAGAATGTCATCCGCAACCCCAAGGGTGTGGCTATCACTCGGTGGCATGTGGATGATACCGTCGAGTTTCCGCTTCCCGACGACGTACCGCGTTATGATCCGCGTGTTCGGATGCCGGTGCAGTGGTTTACCATTCACATGGCACTCAGCGACATCGACTCGGTGGAAAACGGTCCGACCCAGTACGTGCCGGGCAGTCATTATTCGGGACGCCCCCCCAACAGCCAAGAGCATCCCACATTCGAAGGACAGGGGCCGGTATCCATGCTGTGCAAAACCGGGGACATCTATCTGCACAACAACCAGTGCTGGCATCGCGGCGCCCCGGTCACCTCGGAGCGTGTGCGCTATCTCATGGATACGCAGTATACGTCGCGGTGGGCGTTTACGCGGTTTGGGGAGTACAACCGCGTGCCCATCCCGGAGTCCGTGCTGGCGCGGAAAAACGAGCGGGTATACCGTGTTATGGGGCTTGAATCCACCGACCCGCATAATATTAGGACCAATAGGGAAAACATTTCGACCGGGGAGGAGTAGGGATGCAGTACGTCATGTTTACAAAGCATTTGGAAGGTATGGATATTCCTCATATCGTTGAAGCGCTCAAACGCGTAGGAGTTGCCGGCGCAGACCTATGCGTCCGGTCGGGGTATCCTGTCAATCCGGAGAATGTCGATGTCGCACTTCCGGAGGCGGCAAGACGGTTTGCAGATGCCGGGCTGTCGATCCCACTAGTAACCGCACCCGGCGACTTTACCCGCCCGGATATCCACTATGCCGAGCGCTACTACGCGGCCTGCGGCGAAGCGGGCGTCAAGTCCATCAAATTGGGTTATTGGCGCTGGAAACCCGATATGAACTACTGGGCCGAGGTGGATGTGGTGCGCCGTTATTTGGAAGGATTTCAGAAGTTGTCCGAAAAGACGGGGGTTCGCACCGTCATACACAACCATTCCGGACATTCGATGGGGCTTAATTCATCGTCGGTCATGAATCTGGTAAAGGGGTTTGACCCGCGCTTTGTAGGGGTGTTTTCGGATGTGGGCCATCTGTCTGTTTGTGGCGAACCTATCGACATGGCGCTCAACATCGTGCGGGAGTATCTGGCGGTGATCGCTTTTAAAGACTTGTTGCGCGTGCAACGGATTTCGCCGTCCGGCGAGAGAAATTGGAACATCGACGTGGTGCGCATGGGAACCGGATACGGGGAGTGGAAAACCGCGCTGAGGACGCTTCAGGTGATGGCGTTTGCCGGGACGGTAAGTTTTCACAGCGAATACGGCGGCGAGCCGGTGGAGACGGTGATCGATCTTGCACGGGCGGATGTGCGGTTTATAGACCAGTTGCGCGCGGAATTATAATCCCGGCGAGGGCTATGCAAACAGGGGGAGTGTGCTTTGCGGGATCACACCTTCGGCTTCGGCACGCTCGAACAGATAGGCGATCGCCGCTTCGCCTTGCGTTCCGTAGTCGAGGGTAAAATCGTTGACATAGAGATCGATATGACGCTGCATGACGGTTTCGTCCATTTCCTGCGCGTGCTGTCGGATATAGGTACGCACCTCGTCGGGATGGGTATGCGCATAGCGGACGCTTGCGTGTAGCGCCTCGTCTATTTTTCCAATCAAGTCCGTCCCCAGCGTCCGCCCCGCTAAAATACCCCCCAACGGTATGGGATGTCCGGTCTCCTCTTCCCACCATGCCCCGAGATCGACAACCTGATGCAACCCGTGTTGCGGATAGGTAAACCGGCTTTCGTGAATGATCACCCCCGCACCCACCGCCCCCGACAGACAGCTTTGCATGATTTCGTGAAACGGCATGACGACCAGCCGGTCCAGTGTCGGATCGAAGAGCCTGAGCAACAGCGCCGCCGTTGTAAGACGCCCTGGAATGGCGATAGTTTTGCCTTTCAATGCGGACGGAGCGAGCGGCTCTCCGGCTACGACCAGAGGGCCGCATCCTCTGCCCAATGCGCCTCCGGAACGGAGCAGCGCGTAGCGGTCGCGCAGATGTGCCAGCGCATGAAACGATATTTTGGTAACATCGAGGGCATTTTCGCCTGCCCGTCGATTGAGCGTTTCGATATCTTCGAGTATTTCATGGAAGACCGGTGCACCGGGGATACGTCCGTGTACCAGCGCGTAGAAGATAAAGGTGTCGTTGGGACAGGGGGAGTATCCCAGCGAAAGCGGTGTCATGGCAAAGACTCCATAAGGATGAGCGCGGCGGTCTGCGCTCGGCGTATGGCGAGCGGAAGATTCCAGCGCGCAAAATCACGGTCTTCTACAAGATTGCTGATCGCTCGGACTTCCACAAAGGAGACACAGTACAGGGCGCAGATATGGGCCGCGGCCGCACCTTCCATGTTTTCGCATATTCCGCGAAAACGTTCCGCAATCCGTCTACCGACGACTTCGACACCCGAACACTGCTGAACCGTCACAAACGTCCCTTGCGCAACACGAGGCGCAGGCGCATCCCATACGGTTTCTGTCAGCAATCTAAATGCCGCTGTGCTCCGTGCGATATCGACGGGAAAACCGTTGAAGTACTTGGTTTCCTTTTCCAACAGGGGGAAGCCGATAAAATCCATCCCACGCCAGCCCTGCGGCGTCATGACACCTGTGTCGCCGTAGTGTTCCCCGTTTGCAACGGCGATGTCGCCGACCGAAAGCCCGGTATCCGGATACGCGCCGCCGACGCCAAACTGCAATACGCAGGTGGGTGGGGCGGTCTCCATCAGTCGAGTAAGCGCATGGGCCGTGTTGACAGTCCCGACACCGGTTTCCACAAGCCGTATCCGCCGCCCGTCTCGCTTGCCTGTCGCCCATCTCCTACCCACGGTCTCCTCAACCGTTGTCGGGCAGAGCGTCTCGAAAACGACTTGTTGCTCCATCCGGGTAGCGGTGATCAACACCATGTCGTATGTCATAGATCATCCACAAATAGAACAGGGGATGGTGCAGAACCCCATCCCCGCGTGTCCATGTCCGGATATCTTGCGATCTCCGGACGCATATGTCTCAAACATGTTTCCCATGGTAAATTGCTTTGTCGGAAGCCGACTTACCGTCCGCCGCCACCACCACCCGCCGCCACACCAGCGGTTTCTTCGATCGTCTGGTTTTTGGACATGGGTTCGATCTGGAGCAGGTTGGCATCCGGGCTTACCCGGAGTGCGATGGGGTCGGCGTATTCGGGAAGCGGCACGTCCTTCTTGTTGGCAAAAATGGGATGCCGCCCATACTTCTTGAACCACTCTACCGTGGTGGCGTTCATAAACATTTTTTCGACAATCTGTCGCCAGCCGATACCGGTGTTGTAGGCACAGAACGAGATCTCGCCCATTTGGGTAGCATACGGAATGATACACATTTCAGTGCGTCGGAAGTCGTAGTTAAACAGATCCTGAAACCACATGCCGGCGACAAACATGATCAGCCATTCATCTTGTTTTCGATTGGCATTGTCGGTCGCGCCCATTTTGCCGCCCAGCGCGCCACCGCTCTGTTTGTCGTATTTCTTGATCAGGTCGTACAAGCGGAACCCTTCGGGAACGTGGTTCGGATCGTAGTTGCGAAGCAAGGCAAGCGCCACCTGTACTTTGGTCCAGAAGGGGCCGCGTCCCGCATCCACGATCGTTTTCGCGTCATTGAGAAACTGTTCGATATTGAGAAAGGCGGAAATGGGAGCCCACTTTTTGGTTTGTTTGTTGACCATGAAAGTGGTGGCGATCCCGCAGTTGGGATGGCATCCGCATTTCAGGGTTCCCCAGTCTGCGTTCGGACCTTTGAGCAGATCGGTCACGTCGGAAACCGGACCGGCGGCGGAAATGGGAAACCAGTCGCGTAGTGGCTCGGTCGCACCGGTCTGTTTTTTGACGTCGTGCGCCAGATGCGACAGTGTGTACCGCTGACGTTGTCGGGTTTCGTCGTCTATGTCTTCGTCGCGTCCGGTAAACGAAACGGGCTGAAAAGCAACAAAGCTGATTTTGTCCGCATTATCCATGGCAAATTTGATAATCGGGCCGACCTGATGGTCGTTGATGGTGTTGACGATGGTCACGACCAAAACGACGTCGATCCCTGCGGCATAGAGGTTTTCGATGGCGCGGAGTTTTACGTCGAACAGGTTGCCGATTTTGCGGTGCGCATGGTTTTCGTTGCCGACTCCGTCAAACTGGAGATAGGCGAGCCGCATACCGGCGTCGCGGGCTTTTTCGGCAAACCCCGGCTCCTGAGCAAACCGGATGCCGTTGGTGGCGGCCTGTATACTGAAAAATCCGACTTCCTTCGCGTAAGCCACCGCGTCCAGAAAGATCGGTGAAATCGTCGGTTCGCCACCGGAAAACTGCACCGAGAGTTGGCGTTTGGGTTTTACGGTGACGGCGTCGTCGAGAAGTTTTTGGACATCGTCAAACGAAAGTTCGTGTACATAACCGACCTGATTGGCGTCCATGAAACAAGGATCGCACATCATGTTGCAGCGGTTGGTCAGGTCGATGGTGAGTACCGAACCCCGTCCGTACTGGATCGACGACGTACCGTGGTTGTGCAGATCGGTGACGGCTTTGAAGTCGCGCCCTGGGTAGAGCCGTTCGATGCGTTTGAGCCATTCCGGGTCGATGGCCATGACGTCTTCGAACACGCCATGAACCGGACAGGTCTTGCGCATGAGGATTTTGCCGTTTTCCTCGACGATCTGTGCCTTGATCTCGCCGGGATGGCCATTGATCAGGATATTGACGTCTTCCTCGCCGTTCAGGATTTTTTCGCGGGTTTCCTTGACGCATCGCGGGCAGAGCGAATCGGTTTCGCGCGGCCATCCCAGTGTGGGAAAGGATTTTTCTTTTTGCCGCATCAGCGGCGCCGGTGCCCATTTAGGTTGAAACAGTTTACCTTTAAACCGCTGATTGACGGCCTGAAAGACCGGCCATGCCATGCCGGCGGTTTTGACCACCGCCTTTTCCACAAATTTCTCCAAGACCATAAAGCGCCTCCTTTGCTATATATGGGTCTACGGGATATGCCTATGATACGGCAATCTGTTCGGATTCGGGCGATGTACGCGGCGTGGATTCCGAAGCGCCCGGTTGACGCGCGGACGAACGCCGCCCGAAGTGGTCGGGCAGAAAAAGCAACATCGTGCCGAGCATCAGCAGTCCCGTACCGATCCAGACCCAATTGACCAGCGGATTGACATAGATTTTGAATGTAGCAACGTCGAGCGATTCGTTGAGTTCCGCCAACACCACATAGAGGTCTTCCTGAACCGAAGTTCGGATCGCCACTTCGGACGTCACCTGTTCCTGAAGCGGGTAAAATCGTTTTTCCGGCATCACCATAAGGGACGGGACGCCGTCGACCGACAACCTTAGGGCGCTGACATAAGCCGTGTATTCGCCATGATCGGTCTGGTTGAGATCTTCAAAACGCATGGTATAGTTTTTGACGGTAAACGACTCGCCTTTGCGTACCGAATGGTCTTCTTCGATATTGAATGCTGCGCCGGTAAAACCGACAAACATGACCACGATACCGAGATGGACCACATAGCCGCCGTACCGGCGTTTGTAGGCGAGAATCAGCCGTAAAAGCGCCAACGGATAGGCCTCGTCGTTGGTCGAATGCCTCGCCCGCATGCCCCGATAGAACTCAAGAAGAATGGCTCCGGCTACAAAGGCGCACATACTCAGCGAAAGCAGGGCATAGACGTGTCCTATACCCGCGACCAGCAAGGCGACGAGCGTTACGCCGAAAAAGACGATCGGCACGGTAAAATGGCGTTTGAGACTTTCGACCGACGTTTTTCTCCAGGCAAGCATCGGTCCTGCGCCGGTCAGAAAAAGCAGAAAGATGCCGAGTGGCACGTTGATCTGGTTGAAATACGGGGCGCTGACGGTGATCTTGGTTCCGCGCACGGCTTCGGAAAGCACGGGAAAGATGGTGCCCCACAAGATGGCAAAACAAGCCCCCACAAGGGCCAGATTGTTGAGCAGAAAACTACTCTCGCGCGAGACGAACGAGTCCAGCTCGCTACGTGCCTTGAGCGCTTCCTTGCGGCTGATGAGCAACCCGAACGAGAACACCATGGACACCGCGACAAAACCGAGAAACATGGGACCTACGCCGGACTGTGTAAACGAATGCACCGACGCGACGATGCCGCTTCGCGTCAAAAATGTTCCAAAGATCGACAAGCCAAAGGTCAGCAGGACCAGCGTAACGTTCCATATTTTGAGCATGCCTTTCTTTTCCTGGATCATGACGGAATGAAGAAAGGCGGTAAGCGTCAGCCACGGCATGAGCGCCGCGTTTTCCACCGGGTCCCATGCCCAGTACCCGCCCCAACCGAGTTCCACATACGCCCACCGTCCGCCGAGAATCAGTCCGACCCCCAGAAAAAACCACGGATACAGCGTCCACCGGCGTATGGTGCGAATCCAAGTATCCCCGAGTTCACGGGTGATCAGCGCGGCGATGGCAAAGGCAAAGGGAACCGCCACGCCCACGTACCCCTGATAAAGCACCGGCGGGTGGATGATCATGAGGGGCATCTGGAGAATCGGGTTAAGACCCCGTCCCTCTTGTGGGGTAAAGGGCAAAAGATCGAATGGGTTGGCTACAAAAACGTTGAGCACGATAAAGAAAAAAGTGATCACCATCAACGTCGCGTGTACATAGGGCATCAGCACGCGGTTTCGGTCGCGGTTTTGCAACGCCACCACCACGGCAAATAAGGCAAGCGTCCAACCCCATAGCAAAAGCGAACCGTCTTGACCCGCCCAGAGCGCGGTAATACGGTAAAACGTCGACAACTGTGAACTGGTGTACGAGGCGACATATTCAAGCTGGAAATTACCCGTGACAAGCGCATGAATCAACACCCCCATCGCCAGCGTCAACATGCCAAATACCGCGAAGATGCCGTGTTTGCCGCTGGCTACGAGCGCGGCGTTTCGGGTGCGCGCGCCGACTACTGACGCGATCGCCGAAAAAGCAGCCGCAAGAAGCGCCAGTGTCAAAGAGAAATAACCTACATCGACCATCTCGGTTCCTTTTACGATCCTCCGTTTGTCATGAGCCGTGAGAGGACAAACGGTATGTACGTTTACGCCCCGTGTTCCGGTTTTACAGGCTCAACAGGTTTACGGGTGACTCTTTTTAACTCCTATAAATATAGTAAGCAAATTCCATACCAGCAAGCCTAAACCCCGTCGGGTGTTTCAGATTTTGGGTGGTGGTGTGGAAAAAAGTAAAAGATCGCCGATTTCAGGGGCAACAGGGTCATCCCTTTGCGCCTGTCCGGCAAGGAGAAAGCCTCTTTTTCCCGTAGCCTCTCACGGTAGCCGGATACGATGCGTCAAGAAGCGTAGCATGTAAACGATGACACCACGAGGCCGTACTTACCGGTCGAGATGTGTAGAAAAATCGCCACCCTTGTCGTTGTCTGGTGTCCTCGAGGGACTCAAAAACCCAGAAGAGTCGAAAAAAAGATAAGTAACATTAGAACTATCAACCGGTTATGAAAAAGGTGAAAAATTATCGACGGGGGGTGTAGAAAATTGGACACCCTATCCGGGATCAGTTTTCTGTTTCCGGAACGGTCAGGTGGTACTTTCGGAGACGGTACAGGAGATTTTGTCGGGGGATGCCAAGAAACTTTGCGGCTTGGCTTCGGTTGCCTTGGTGCAGAGCGATCGCGTGTTCGATAAGTAACCGGTCGGCGTTTTCCAGCAGATTCCCTTGGGGGGGCACCAGAAGTTGTACATGTCTGTGTGTATCTGTCCCCGCAACGGTCTCCGAGGGGCGAAGAAAGGTGAAATGAAGGGGGGTGACCACCGCGTCGTCTTCCACGAGGGCGACTCGCTCCATGGCATTTTTTAGTTCCCGCACATTGCCTCTCCATGGGTTGGCAAGAAGCAACGCTTCGGCATCTTCGGACAATCCGGAAAAGGCTTTGCCGAATCGTTCGGCGTACTGCGTCAGAAACAGTCGGGCCAGCAGGAGAATATCGCTTCCACGATCTCGTAGCGGCGGCATGACGATGTGCGCCACGTTGAGCCGATAATAGAGGTCTTCTCGGAAGGCTCCGGCCTGCACGGCATCCCGTAGCGCCCGGTTGGTTGTCGCCACGATACGGGCATCCACGGGGCGTTTGGCCGTGCCGCCTACCGGATAAAGCGCGCGTTCTTCCATCACACGCAGCAGCGTGGTCTGCGTCGCAAGCGGCATCTCGGCGATCTCGTCAAGCAACAGGGTTCCACCGTCGGCCAACTCGAATTTTCCCTTTTTTCCTTTGGGAAGCCCCCCTGTAAAGGTTCCTCTTTCGTACCCGAACAATTCGACTTCGATCAGGTCTCTTGCGATCGCACCACAGTTGATCGTCACCAGCGGCCCTGCGCTCCGCGCGCTCTGATAGTGAATCGCCATGGCAGCCAATTCTTTGCCCGTTCCGCTCTCGCCTTCGATCAGCACGGTCGTGTCGTCGCTTTTTGCGATCCGGGCGATCAAATCCCGGACAGCCTGCACGGGCCGGCTCTCCCCGATCAAACTCCGATTGAGCCGCTCGCTCTGCTCCAAACGCAAATGCTCTATCTGTCTCGTCAGACGGACCGTCTGAAGCCCGTTGGCGATGGTCACTTCGAGTTCGTCAAGATCCAACGGTTTGATCAGATAGTTGAATGCGCCGATTTTCATGGCGGCTACCACATCGGGAACACGTTCGTGAGCGGTAATCATGATCACCACGATACCGGCGTCGAACGCTTTGATCCGGCGCAACGTCTCGAGTCCTGTTATACCCGGCAACGCCATATCCAAAAGAACGAGATCGGGCGTGTTTTCCCGTATCCGCTCGACAGCTTCCTCACCGCTCCTCGCCAACACCGTGTCGTACTGGTCGGATAACACGGTGTCGAGCGACTGAAGCAGCGATGGCTCGTCATCCACGATCAGGATTCTGTGGGTCATGTCCGGTATCCATCAAGCCGACGACCGCGCGTCCGGCCACATGAAAGGGTTGAGGCAGATGTGCCCGACGCGGAAAAGAAAGAATAAACGTAGCGCCTTCTCCGGCGCGGCTGGTCACTTCCACCGAAGCGTGGTGACGCTCCATGATCCGTTGGACGATCGCAAGCCCCAGACCGGTTCCCTGCGAGCGTGTGGTAAAAAACGGATTGAATATCTTGTCCAAGTGTTCGGGTGCGATGCCCGTGCCGGAGTCGCGTATTTGCGTTTTTATCGCATCGGTACACAGGTCTATGTGTATCTGAAGACGCCCGCCGCTCGGCATGGCGTGTACCGCGTTGAGAAAGAGATTGACAAAGACCTGCTGTATCTGGCCGGGGTCGATAAATACGAGTGAGGGGTGTGCCGGTGTTTCGAACACGCTCACGATTCCGGCTTTTTTCAACTGAGTCTGTACAACGTTCAGACTTTGTTCGATGATATGCGCCAGATCGAAACGCTGAAACGCTGGTTCTTCGGGACGGGCGTAGCTTAGCGTGCTACTCACCACCTGCTCGAGCTTTTCGATGGCATCGAGGATGTTGCCCACGATGCGTCTGCGTTTCGGGTCGTCGGCCAGTTGGCGGGCCAGCAACTGGGTATCGAGTTTGACGCTGGAAAGCGGGTTGCGGATTTCATGCGCGATACCGGCGGAAAGTTCGCCAAGCGAAGAAAGGCGATCAAGACGGCGGATTTGCTCTTCGAGACGCCTATGGTCCGACACGTCGCGGATGACTACGACCGAACCGTCGAAACGTGGAAAAATGGACAGCAAAAATACACCCTCTACGATCAGGTCGTCGATTTCTTCGACAATGGGGGCCAGGTTGCTCTGTTTGACGAGTAGTGCCGCCCGTTCCCTTCCGGGGCCGGGATTGAGCAGCGCTTCGTACCAGAGTTGTCCCGCAAGACGCTCGCCAGAGAGCTGTATCCGGTCTTCCAGTGCCTTGTTCACCCGTACGATGCGCCCGTCGGCGTCTTGCACCGAAATCAGATCGGTGATGGCGTCGAAAGTTTCTTCCCATTCGCGTTTGTCGCGTGAAACCTGTTGAAAAAGTCGCGCCTTTTCGAGCGCGAACCCGATCTGCTGTCCCATGGCGACGATCAGACCGATTCCCGGGGCGTCGAGTCGGTGGGGGCGGCGCGACCCGACGCTCATCGTGCCGATGATGCGGTCGCGTGCGTAAAGCGGCACCATGGCAAACGCGGCAATATCCAGACGCGGCAGAATGGCCGGGCCAAACCGCTCGTCCTGCCGAGCGGTTTCCGTATAGACCGGTTTGCCCGACTCGAATACCTGACCAAAGACATGGGCGTCTATTTTTACTCGCCTGATGATCCCGATGTATTCCGGGGGCAGACGATGGCTGGCGGCCATAATCCATTCGGCGCCAGTTCTGTCGAGCAGATGCACCGCTCCCATCTCCAGCCCCGTCGCCTCGATCACCCGTTCGAGCGCGATGGCGACCACTTCGTCAAAGTCGAACGACTGGCCGATGGCCTCCGCGACCTGATTGAGCGCCGACAGTTCGAGGTTGCGCCGCGCAATCTCAGCCTCCGCCTTCTTGACGGCAGACAGGTCTTTGACAATGCCCATGATCGCTACCGGTCGGTCATCCTCGTCCCTGACCAGCGAGGTGGAAAGCAGGATGGGAAACCAGCTTCCGTCTTTGCGGATCGTCATGATTTCTCCGCTCCAGCCTTCACGCGCCAGCATCGCGCCGATCATCTCGCGGTTTTCCGTATAGGCCGGGTTGAGCGACTCCACCCCTTGGCCGATCAGTTCGCCGGAGGCGTATCCGAACAGTTCCTGTACCGCATGGTTGGTGTAGGTGATTCTTCCGCCGAGATCGGCCAGCACAATGCCGTCATACGCGCTGTTGACGGCATGTGACAACTGCATGACGGTCTCTTCGGCGTGTTGGAGCCTTTTTATCTCCAGACAGCGAGCTACTTCCCACGCCGCATAGACCGCGTCCACCGGCCCCGGCAAAAACGCCGTCGCCCCGTATGCCGTAATATGGCCGACAACCGAACCCGGCGTTTCCGAACCGGTAACGATCACCGCAATTTCCGGCGACATCGTCTGCAACCGGCGTATCGCCTCTTTTGCAGATACCCCCTCCCAGTCGAGCGTCGTCAGCGCAACATCGTAGACGCTCCATACCTGCTCGGCAACCTCGGCAGGCGTGGCCGGCGCGACGACGCGGTATCCGCTCGCCGCAAGCGCGGTCGTCACCCGGCTCCGGACGCCTTCGTCGTGTTCGATGACGATCACACGCGCCGACATGGTCAAGTGTCCCTTCGCGTCACGACGACCTGGCCCTGCGGATCGAGACGGCCGACAAGAACAAGCGAGGTCAGGCCGACAAAAAGCCCGTTTTCGAGCACGCCGGGGATATTGTTGAGACCGGCCTCCATCGCGGCGGGATCGTCGATGTAGTCAAAACGAACATCCACGATCATGTTACCCTGATCGGTGATGACCGGACCGTCCTTGCGGATACCCATCCGGAGTTCCGGAACCCCACCAATCCGCTCAAGCCTTTTCATGACCGGGTTTACCGCAAGCGGTAAAACCTCAACCGGAACCGGGCATTTCGTACCAAGACGGTCTACCAGTTTGGATTCGTCCACCACCACGACAAATACATCTGCCAGACCGTCGATGATTTTTTCCCTGAGGTGCGCGCCGCCGCGTCCTTTGATAAGCCGGTTGGAAGGGTCCACCTCGTCGGCTCCGTCGATGGCGATGTCGATACGTTCCACATCGTCGAGCGTACGGACCGGCACGCCGTGTCGCCGCGCCAGCACGCCAGCGTCGTAAGACGTGGGAATCCCTTCGATACGCAGCCCTTCCTCACGAATACGGCGTCCGAGTTCTTCGATCATATATACGGCGGTAGAACCCGTGCCCAGCCCGACTACGTCGCCATCACGGACCATGCTGGCGGCGTCGATGCCCACCTGTCTTTTCATCCGTTTTATCTGTTCTTCACGATCCATATCCGCCTCTATAAAGAAGTATACGTCATAGTCCGGCCTGCCGGAACGCCTCGAAGGTCTCGTCCGGGAGGGGAGCGGATCGTGCCGCCGCCACGTTCCATTCGAGCTGTTCGATGTTGAGATTGCCCAGCGGATTGCCATGGATGCGTGTTTCGCGCAGACAAAACTGAAGCGTAAACGACAGCATGTCAATACCGCGTTCTTCGAGCCAGAGTCGCATACGTTCGGCGCGAATTTGGTCGTCACCCCATTTTTCGCGGGGAATAAAAGAGTCTACCGGTTTGCCGGTCAGCCATCCCCGCATGATGGACCATCCGTTGAGCACACCGAGGTCTTTTGCCGCAGCGGCGGGGAGGATGTCAATTGCCCCCGACTGCCGCAGAAGGTTGTAGTCGCTAAACGTCAAAAGCGCGTCGGTGCGACCGGTTTCGATAACGGCAAGATGAAAGTCATGCGGGTACATCCCATAGCCTATAAAGCGTGTCCAGCCCCGTTCGCGCGCCTTTTCGAGACCTTCGAGCGCTCCGCCCGGCGCAAGCGTCGGTTCGATCGCCGGCGGGTCGTGGGCAAAAAGCATGTCAAACGAGTCGATGCCGAGCAGGTCCAACTGGTCTTGCACATCGGCCAGCACGTGTTCCACCGAATAGTCGGGCGCGCCTTCGCCGTATCCGCCCCACTTGGCGGCGCTGTGATAGCATACCCGTCCGCTGACGACGACCTCCTCGCGTTTGATGACACCCTGTTTGAACGCCACGCCCAGTTTGCGTAGCGAATCGCCATAGCATCGGGCCGAATCGAAATGGTTGACCCCGATATCGACGGCGCGGCGCATCAGCGTACAGGCGTCCTCATCGCTTACAAAACCAAAGAGGTTGCCAAATCCTTGCGTGCCAAAAGGGATGACGGGAATGCTAAGTTCCGTTTTGCCCCAGCGACGACGCGGGCACGGACCAGGATGTACCGCCATGACCTCTCCTTTCTGAACCCTGTCAGAAGCCGGAACTGCGGCGAAACGTCATCCGGTTTCCACTGGGAAAATGAATGGTAAGTAGATCGCTCTGTATCTCTATGGTGCAGGGTTCGTCGGGTGCGTCAGAGGTCTTGGGATCGCGGGCCGTCATAATCAGTTTGGTCGGATCGCCTTTTTCGCCCGCAAAATGATACAAATGCCGAAAGGTCAACCGATCACCGGTAAGTCCATAGGTTCCGCCTTCCCCCGAAGCGCGTTGCGGTCCTTCGGCCGTGATGATAAAAAACAATACGGACCAATCTTTTTCGGTAAAGGTGATCAGACCGGTTACGATATGGACCGTTCCGTCTTTCATCCGGTAGGTTTCGGGTTTCCATGCCCCCCGGATGTCGAGCGTTTGCGCCATAAGTGGGGTGGGAACGATAGTAGCTACGAAAAAGATAAGACAGCAACCAGCTATGCAACGTTTCATACATTTCTCCCGGTGCGAGATACGCCCTCTTACATGTGATCCCGACAGATAGTTCGGATCGCTTTGTGAAGTATTTCCTCCACCTCCGGTTCGAAAGGCGCGGGCAGACCAAAAAACGGACACGATGTATCGGGTTCGTATCCGCCTTCCTTTATCATTCGAGCCGTCGGAATATAGCCGGTCATCCCATTGGCATACCCCACAGGTATCATGCAGATCGACGGATCGAGCCGTTTGACGAAATGTCCGTAATCGCAACAGATTTCGCCACCCATAACGATCAGGCGCGTATCGTCCGACAGATCGACCCGTTGGAGGGACAGCGTTCGTGTTTGGGAAAACGGACGTTCCAGCAAAAAAGAAGCCCATGCTTTGCGGTGGTCCGGTCCTTCGCGCAGGATGTGTTCCAGTTCGGCACGCTCCGGGTGATGCTGGATACGCAGTGACAGCGTTTCGGCGGCGGCAAAAAACCGGGGCACGAGCGCCGTCCCGTCGAGACGGGTCAATCGAACCACTTCGTCACCCAAGGCATTCCCGAAAACCGCCACATCTTCGGCTTCGCCGCGCCGAAACCGGGTTCCGCCGGTATAAACACAGTTCGGGCGTATATCGCCAAAACACCCGGGAAGAAACAGCGCCACGGCATTTTCACCGAGCGCCGTCTCGATACGCCGCCGGGCCGCGCCCGGATAGTCGCCCGAAATCCGGTAATCGCCCATGATCGTGGGGTGGCAGGCAAAGTTGAACAGCACGGCGCGGGGCTGACCGGTCGCCGCATCGCGGCAGACGACGGCAATCACCTCGTCGTCGCGGACACCTTCGGGATTGGGCATAAACAGCACTTGGCCGTTCCGCACGACACGCCGATTGATCGCATAGCCTTCCAGCTTTCCCCGCACGGTATGCAACGACACCGGGGCGACATGACGCGAGGCCATCTCCATCGCCGCCGCAGTAAGGTCGAGGATGTATCGGTATACGGCTTCGTCAAGCCGTCCACATCCGACCATGTTTTCGACTGTCTGTGGTCCGGAATGCGTATGGCTGGCCGCGAGCAGCACGCGCTCTGGCGCTATGCCGGTGCGTTGCCGAACGATAGACCGCAGATCGGCGGTCAGACGGTCGCCAAACCCGATGATATCGGCGGAAACAAAACAGAGCGCATCCTGCGAACCCGCATCCGTTTCCAGCCACAGGATGCGGACTTCGAGATCGTCAAGCGTTTCTTCCGCGCCATGATCTCGATACCCGTATCCGGCAAGATCCGTACCCGTCGGTGGAGTGATGACAATCCTACCGATGCCTGCATAGAGCGGATGCTTCATTCTTTTCACCCTTAAACTTCTTTTGACCTACCAGTCTTTGCGCCCCACGTACAGATCGCGGTTTTCGAGCGGCAGACGGATGCCCGCGCCGCCGCGCCGATGGGATTCGATCACGGCAAATATCATCTCTTGGCTTTTGCAGGCCAGACGGATATTTCCGGCGGTGTCGCGCCCTGTATCGAGTGCTGCGACAATGTCGCGTATACCGTTTATTGTACCGCTTTCGTGGGCTACTTCCGGAAAAGGCGTCTCCTTGAGTGTGTGCCACGGCTCTGTCATCTTGCGCCACTGCGCGACGTCACCGTTGTTGAGCGTGCGGGTTTTGCCTCCGTTGCCGCTTACTTCGAACTCGAACCCCCCTCCGGCCACGATATAGGCATGGATACCGTTGGCAAACCGGAAATAGGCCGAGGTAAACCCCGGATCGGTGTTGAGCCGTTCTCCTTCCCAGTCTTCTGGTTTTGCGTTGATGGAACCCTGCACCCACTCGACATCGGCGTCTCCGGCCAAAAAGAGCAACATGTCGGTCGTGTGGGTATGACCCCACAGCGCCGAACCGACGCCGCAATGACCGATGATGCAGTCCACCTTGCCCAGATCTCCGTTGTGTGCCATCTCGCGCATCTTCCGGTATAGTGGCATATAGCGTCGCTGTGTCCCGTAGTTGAACTTTACACCATGTTTTTCACAGGCCCTCAGGATCGCGTCGGCTTCTTCCATCGAACAACAGAGCGGTTTTTCGCAGTAAATTCCTTTTACACCATGTTCCGCCGCAAATAACGCGATTTCGGCATGCGTAGCCGGTCGCGTGGCGATGCTGACGATGTCAGGTCGTTCTTTTTCGATCATTTCGCGGTAGTCGGTATAACCCGCTTGCGCCTCGTAGCTGGTTTTGATCCGTTCGACTTTTTCCGGGTCCACATCCGACACCGCGACCAGCCGGGTGCGGTCCACAGCCCTATAGCCGGCGGCGTGCGAATACGGGAGCCAGAGATAGCTGTTCGGGTGGTTGCGCACCTCGTCATCGATCGTCGCGCCCATACGGCCACAGCCAATCAGCGCGGCGCTGTACGTTTTGGACATCGGTTTCCTTTCGTTATGCGAAGCAGGGTTTCTCCTCGTCACCCGTTATCGCGTGGTGGCGAGATTTTTGCGACGGTCGCGTGAAAAAAACGGTCGAGTTCGTCGGGTGTCATCCAATGTATGGCGTCGGGTGGCGCGGTATTTAGCGCAAACCAGTAAAAATCCTCGGGCAGTCCGATATCGCGGTAATACTGAATAAAATCACGATGCAGCGGATGTTCCCGGGGAAGCTGGGCACCGACAAGCACGCCTCCCTGTCCGTCATCCGCCTCCTACGAATGCACCCCCACCCGTCCTCCGGAGACGAAGGAAATCGAGGTTCCTGCGGCCAGCAGATCGGTCCCGCCGGATGCGATAATCCCGTTTTCCGGCACGAATGTGCCCATTCACCGGCTTCTCAGCAAACGCCCCGTGGCAAACGTGACGGACGAGTTGAGCGACCCTCCCACATTCCTTAGCACAAGAGTGTCTATTCCCGGATGTCGGGAAAGCGTCTCTTTGAAGACTTCGAGTGTCCCGTCGTCTATGACACCGGTCATGACCACCCGGTCGCCTTCTACCACAAACCGAGCCGGTCCCTTGTCAAACCCAGAGGAAACCGGGTTTTTGCTCCCACAGCCGACCAGTAGCGCGAAAAAAAAGAAAACAGCAAGACGGCCATGACCCGGCGAAAAGAACAAAAAAGAAAAATCGAACAAAGACGGAAGCCGTTTCATCGTTGTCGAACGAGTTTTTCGATCCCACGGGTTTATGAAAGATGAGACCATAGGCTTGGGTGTTATGAGAGGTTCACTGACTCAGTATATCCTGTTTTTCCGGGGTCTGTCAAGTCAAGGATGTCCTTTGAAAATTCCGGCGGATGCAGGGATGCCATTTAGATCTTCCCCCGAAAGAGGGGGCACCCTTTGTAGCCCGTTTTATCATAAGCGCTACCGCCACCTACCACCCGAGAAAGGCGCGTGGTATCGCAAAGCACAAGACGGTTCTTGTGTATATATTGTAATGCCTTATATTTAGGATATATTATGTGCTTAGTTTACGGGAAGAGAGAAATGACTAATCTGCGTTTTGTCCTTACAGGCGGTCCAGGAACCGGCAAGACGACAACACTCCACTCGCTGGCAGAACGGGGATACCTGCATGCTTCGGACTCCGCACGCGACATTATCCGGGAACGCTTAGCAAGCGGTTTGAGTCCCCGACCTCCGTTGGCTCAGTTCGGCCACGAGATTCTGCAGAGAGACATCGCTCGCTACCTGGAAACGCTTGCCACGGATCACCCCGTTTTTTTCGATCGAGGCATCGTGGATGCTCTGGGCATGCTTGATCACCAGCAGGCGATGCCGATGGGGCAAGTAGAAACGTATGTCCGTTTGTACCCTTATAACTCCGTGGTGTTGCTCATGCCCCCTTGGGAAGCCATTTACCGCACTGACGCTGACCGCGATCAGACGTTTGCCGAATCGGTGCAGGTCTTTGAGCGTGTGAGGGCATGGTACGCGCGGTGGGACTACGAAACCGTTGAAATACCTTGTATGGCCATTGACCGACGCATCGATTTCATCCTACAAACCATTGCTCACGCCTGACGCTCCCCGTGACACGATACACCCTCAATTGCCGTTTGCCGGGTTTTATAACCGGCCATGAGTGGGCCCAGCCCGATCGGTCTGTAGGTGGCCGTCCCTGGATGGTAGACGACTTCTTGACACCCATATCATCATTGGATTTTTCGTGGAAGACCCGAGCGAAAACGGCGTAGGTAAATCGTTCTGTTGTAGAAAAGCGCAGAGATAGGTATGTGAACCCGCAAAAAACCTTGGGTTGTTCGAACAATACCCGTACATTTAGCTATGAGGCGGGGGGGTCCTGCTGACATTCGGCTTTTGCCCCGGTGATGTGCCTCATGCTTTGACCGAACAGGCAAACGTACGGCGCTGGTTTACGTGTAAAATCGTTTCATCCATTGTCCGTTGTCCATCGACAAACGCTATTTCTCATGACTTTCAGGAGTACATGATATGGGTTTTTTTCTTGAACACTTAGACGAGCTCTGGCTGCCTTTTGTCGCGCTGATCTTGCTACTCACCGCCGTCGGCCTGATCGCCGCCTATCTCTGGAGCCGCCACAAGTCGGCGGAAATGGAAACGCGAGCCGAAAAACGCGCACAACGCATGCTCAAGGATTTGGAGTCCCAAGGCAAAAGCAGTCTGCTCGAAGAAAAACGTCAGTGGCATCAATCCCGTTCGGTTCAGGAAAAAGAATTGGA
>VGJU01000049.1 GCA_016867335.1 Candidatus Zixiibacteriota bacterium
TTGCCATCGGGGCTGACGTCTATTTCGGCGCGGCGGGCGGTGAGTATCCGTGGCGATCCGGACGATCCGGTTTCATAGACCGAGATGCTCGACACCTCTTTGCTGGTCTGACTGATCCGGTCGATAAGAATGCTGTATCCTGCGATATCGTCCATGAAAATGCCTTCGCGGAATCCAAGTGTAGGACGCGCCGCGTGGATGTCGTTCATCAGGGATCTGGCGCGGTAATTGGCTTCGGGGAGTACGCGGTCCATAAAATAAAGATGTCCTGCGCCAAGCGCGGCTCCGGCGACAAGAACCGGTGCTGCCATACGGTAGAAGCTGACCCCTCCGGCACGCAAAGCGGTGATTTCGTTGTCGGCGGACAGCTTGCCAAAGGCCATGAGCGTGGCGACCAAGACCGCCATAGGCACGGACAGCGCGAGCATCCATGCCAAGTTCAGGACAAAAACCTCCAGCACGAGCAAAAGACCCAATCCCTTTCCCACGATCAAGTTGGCGATTTCGAAGATAAAATCCATCACAAGGATAAACGTGATGATCGAAAAGGCAAACAGGAAGGGGCCGATGTGGGTTTTGAGGATGTATCGGGAAACAAGGGACATGGGGAAAGAATGGAAGATGTAAGGATGAAAAAAGCAATGGGATACGATATTCGGGCAGTGTTTCCGACTGAAAATATACCTGCCTTATTTTTGAGCGGGCAAGCGGTTTTTAAGCGAAAGGCCAAGAGGGGTCGGTTCCCGGAAGGAAAAAGGAGGTGAAAGCCCAGGGATCCCGGAAAGTTCTGGGTATAGCGGCGCATCGCATGTCGAGTAAAAATAGCTTGACGCGTGTATGCGGTGCTGTATAATCAACCACATTGAGTGGTAGGGTATCCTGTCAAAGGAGTGAAGGGATGGCCAGCGTCAATAAAGTGATTTTGATCGGAAATCTCGGTGCCGACCCGGAGGTGCGTTATACGCCTGCCGGTCGCGCGGTGACCACATTTCGGATTGCCACAAGCCGCCAGTGGACGTCGAAGGACGGAGAGCGTCACGAGGAGACCGAGTGGCATCGGATCGTCACATGGGACAAGCTAGCGGAAACATGCGGAAAGTTTTTGAAAAAAGGGATGCCCGTATACATCGACGGTCGTCTTCAAACTCGTTCATGGGAGGATCAGAGTGGGGTCAAACGGTATGCCACCGAGATCATCGCTTTCGAAATGAAAATGCTGAGTTCCCGGCAGGATGCTGAATCCGGCTCAAGCGCTCCGCCCGATGAACTTCCTTCCACCTTCGAAGCGGACGACGATCTTCCGTTTTAGCGCCTTCCCGATACCTGTTTGGCTTGTCCGAACCCTATCTTTTCGGTGCAAACCCCATCGGGTTGCACCGAAAAGATAACCGAATCCTGTTGCTCCGATTTGCAATCGTCTGTACAGATGAAGTTCGTACTGACCCGCGTCTGTATTCACACCCTATGCCGATGGCCATCCCCAAGAAGTCTGCGACGACGTTCGCCCCGTCTCCCGACCGTATGTCGCCGGACGCTTCCTACGGAGCTGTCCCTGCAAAACGAGGCAGCCGCGGTCTACCGCGCATCGCCGTTTTGTCGGCTCAATTCGAGTCGGTGGAACCCCTGTGTCGCTGGTTTCGCCAAGGCGGGTATCCGATTTCTTGGAGCGCCATCGATATCGACAGCGGCGAGCCTTCGATTCCCGTATCGGAAATCTTGCTCTTCCACACGACACGTCCTAAATTCGAAATAGAGATACTGACCGGTCTATTGCGTCGACAACACCCGAAAAGACCGCCCGTTGTGCTCGCGCTGACGCTTAGGGAAAAAATCAGAGAACTGGATGTTACAATCGGTATCGAAGACTTTCTGTGCGCGCCCTACGATCCTGCCGAGGTAGAAGCGCGTATTCGATTTGCCTTGTGGCGTCGTTTTGGTGTGCAACTACACGACATGATCGTATGCGGAGAACTGGTGATCAACCTCGGCAACTACGAGGTGACGATACGCGGAGAGCCTGCGGATTTGACACTGAAAGAATACGATCTGTTGACGTATCTAGCCACACACCGCGGTCGTGTATTTACCCGTGATGACCTTTTGACAGCGGTTTGGGGGTACAACTATTTTGGTGGAACCCGCACCGTGGACGTGCATGTACGCAGACTTCGCATGAAAATAGAACGGCATGGCATAAAAATCATCAGCACCGTACGGGGTGTTGGATATAAATTCGGAGAATAGCGGGAAAGCGGGAGACGTTCGGGTGGGTTGTATTTTGTCCGGATACTGCAAGGCGAAAAACGTAGCATAAAGGAGACGAGTGGATGCATCGACACCGGTTGACATGGAGTTGCGCCGCGCTTCTGTGCGTCGTGCTGTTGGGCCGCCCGGGTTCCTCATCGGGACAAGGTCTGACGCAGACCGCACCGGGGTTGCCTCATGTACGTGCCAGCGCCGCTGCCTGGGGAGATGTGGACAGTGATGGCGACCTCGACCTGGCGCTTTCGGGACTGGACGGCACGGGGCAGGCGTTTACAAAGATATACAAAAACACCGCAGGCACGCTCGAGGAAGACAATACCCATGAAATCACCGGCATCCTATGGGGCGATCTCGCCTTTGGGGATTTTGACAACGACGGACGCCCCGATCTGGCTATAAGCGGTCAGGGGCAGAGCGGAAACGCCGTATTCGGGGTCTCCGAGGTATATCGCAACGTCAACGGTGTGCTGACCAAAGATCCGGCCCAACTTTTGGGGCAGCCGCCGTTTTTCGAGGTCAAACTGCTTCGTTACGGTTCCGTTGCATGGATCGATTTTACCAACGACGGCAAACTCGATCTAGCGATCGCCGGGATCGACCGTAACGGGTTTGTCTCCACCAAACTTTACGTCAACCAGAACAATCTTCTTACCGAAAACAGCGCACAATCCGTCGTAGCCATTCGCAACGGAGCCGTTTCCTGGGGTGATTTCAACGGCGATGGACTGCCTGATCTGGCTATCATGGGTTTGAACGATCAGGGGTTGCGTACCACGAATGTGTATATCAACAACGACGGGCTTTTGATCGAATCGTCGGACATCGACCTGCCTGCCGTTTACGGCGGGGATCTGGCGTGGGGCGATTACAACGGAGACGGCAATCTCGACTTGGCGCTTTCGGGGTGGGACGAGCATTGGAACGCCCTGTTGCGCATCTATCGCAACAATCCCTTGCGTGGTACGCTCGAAGAAGCGTTTTCGCTTACCACAGGCGGTAGCGGTCTGGTAGGCAATTTGGCATGGGGCGACTACGATGCCGATGGCGACCTGGATCTGGCCGTAGCCGGGCGAAACGAGTTTACAAGTCTGTCTACGGAGATTTTCGAAAACAACGGCACCAGTTTTACTCCTATTATCGATCCGACGCTTAATGGCGACCTGGATCTGGCCGTAGCCGGGCGAAACGAGTTTACAAGTCTGTCTAAGGAGATTTTCGAAAACAACGGCACCAGTTTTACTCCTATTAGCGATCCGACGCTTATCGGCGTCATGAACGGCACACTGACTTGGGTGGACGTTAATGGAGACGCCCGGCTCGACCTCATGGTTACTGGCGAAAAAGACGACGGCACCCTGCTGACGACCCTTTATTCGAATAGTCTGGCGGCCAATGTCGCGCCAAGCGCTCCCGTGCTCGGCAAACCCGTGGTCACCAGCACAGGCATCGTGTTCAGATGGAAAGAGGGAACGGATGCGACTAGAAAGGCGGCGAGCCTAACCTACAACCTTCGGGTAGGCACGACTTCACGCGGCAATGAGTTGGTTTCTGCCAGTGTAGTCGGCGCTGGGCCAGGACAGGGGGACGGTCCCGGAAACGTCGGTCAGACCCTGATCAAACAGTTTAATGTTCCGGTAAGCATCGACAGCCTGTTTTGGAGTGTGCAGACTGTAGATGCCGGTTTTCGGCGTTCCGCCTTTGCTGCCGAAGATACTATCGTCATCCAGCGTCTCGTCAATTCGAAACAACAATTGGTAGGCGTTCGGCAGACGATATTAGGACAGGGCGCGGCATGGGGCGACTACGACGCGGACGGGTTTATCGATCTTATCATCGCAGGGCGGGACATCAACGGCGACGCCAAAACATTTCTCTACCGTAATCAAGACGGTACGCTTGTTCAGCAAAACACTACACTCGACGGACTTCTCAACGGTGGTCTTGCCTGGGCCGACTATGACCGGGACGGTGATCTGGATCTGTTCCGGAGCGGAGAGGACCGGTTCAACAACGGTTTTACTTTTCTCTACCGCAATAACGGTGGTGTTTTTCGTTCCGACTCCATCCAAACCCACATCGGCAATCTGAACCTGCGGCAGGGCGGCGCGGCGTGGGGCGATTACAACAACGACGGGCGTATCGACCTTGCCGTGTCGGGGCTGAGCCGAACCGGTCTCCGCACCACAGCCATCTACAAAAACGTCCCCGGCGACACCTTGAGACCGGATGCAAGTCAGACGATCACCGGTACGGCCAACGGCCAGCTTGCCTGGGGCGATATCGACAACGACGGCGATCTCGATCTGGTGATTTCCGGTGAAAGCGGCACGCCGAGCGAGTTTATCCCGGTGCTGTATATCTATCGCAATACACGCGGCATTTTGACCCGTGACACCGCGCAGAACCTACCGGGCTTTTTCTCCAGTTCGCTGGCGCTTGGCGACGTCAACAACGACGGAGACCTCGATATCGTGGTCACGGGCGGCATCGTGTTGTCCAACACAACGATTCCCACCGCGCTGGTGCTGGCCAACAACGGTACCGGAACATTTTCCCAGACACAGTCGTTACGGGGGACGTTTGGCGGGGCGGTATCGCTTGGCGATATCGACAACGACGGCGATCTCGATCTGTTTCTTTCCGGACAGGACTCCAATTCCGATCAGATCGCCCTGTTGTATGTAAACAACGCGGGAACCTTTACCGAAACCTCGCTGGCGGTGGTGCCCGGCACGGTGTTTAGCAGCGCAGCATGGGCGGACTATGACAACGATCGAGATTTGGACCTTGCCCTTACCGGCGGAACCTATATCACCTTTGTAGAAATATCCCGCGTATTCGACAACCTTACCGCGCAGTCCAAACCCAACGCGCTTCCCAATGCACCGGCGCTGCTGACGGCCAAATCGAAAAACAATACTGTCCAGTTAAGCTGGACCGACGGTTCGGATTCGGAAACGTCTGCGGCGGGATTGACGTATCTGTTGCGGATCGGCACATCACCGGGAGCGCACAACATCGTCAGCGGCAAACACGCCCCCGGTATCGGACCGCTCGGACACGCCAATGCGGATACGCTGTATGGTCTGGCGGACAGCACCTATTTCTGGTCGATCCGCTCGATAGATGCGGCGTACGGTGCGTCCTCCGAAGCCATCGAACAGCAGTTCGTCATTGATACGACGCCACCGACCGTGTCGAGCGTTACGGTTGATCCGCCTGTCGCCGGTATCGGAGCGGTAGTGACGGTGGTACTGAATTTTGCCGAAAAAGTAGGGGTCAACAATTCGGTCAACCCGACCATCGTTTTTGCTCCCAAGCACGGCGGTACATCGGTAACTGTGGACAAACTTTCGTTTAGCGGCAACATCTGGACCGGTAAAGTCACCATCAGCGCCACCACGGTATCCGACACTATGCTGATCGGAGTGAGCGGTGTGCAGGACTTGCAGGGCAACGTATCGGTTTCTGTGTCGAATGCCGGGTTTTTTATCGTCGATACGGCTATACCGGCTGTAGTATCTACGTTTCCGGCTGCGGGGCAGAAGGGGGTTATCTCTTCGGCTTCGATTAAAGCCACATTCAGCAAGGGTATCAACGCCGCTTCGCTGACCGGCGACACGTTCAAGATGCGGCGTACCGACAACGGCGCATCCGTGAATGGGAGCGTCTCCTACGACGTACCGACTCGCACCGTACAGTTTGTGCCGGCGGGAAGACTCGAGGCTGAAAAAGACTACGAGGCTACGCTGGGTGCGGCGATCACCGACAGTGTAGGCAACCGACTTACGGCGGACTACCGGTGGACATTTACGACGGCCACACAGGTAAGCAAACTCGAAGGCGGTCGGCTTACCACACCGACCATCAGTTTGTATATCCCGCCCAACGCGCTCGATGAAGGCGCCGAGGTGTCGCTCGAAGAGGTGAACGTAGACTCGCTGTTGCGGGTGACTACCCGTCCGGTCAATGCAAAAAATACCCAGGCGCTGAAATTTGTCGGCCCTGCTATCCGACTGACGCCGGAAACGCAGGTTTTGCCGGCGAACAAGCCCGGCACGCTGACCATGGATTACAGCAATCAACCACTTGGCTCGGTCAATGAGGACAAACTGGCGATTTTCCGGGAGTCTTCGCCGGGAACATGGGAGCGGGTCGGGGGTACGCTAAATAAAGAGAGTAATAAAATCGTTACTTCCATTGGGCGGTTGGGCATATACGCCGTTTTCGAAGACGCGGCACCGGCTGACCTTAGCGCGGCGTTCTCGTTTAGGGCGCAACCAAGGGTATTTTCTCCCGGTGGTCAGCGTTTTAATGCCACGGACACATCCATTTCCTTCAGCCTAAACAAATCGACCGAAGTCACTGTAGAGGTGTACAACATCGCCGGACGGCTGGAGCGAGTACTCTGTGCCAACAAAGTCATGGGACCCGGCACTATGGTCGAGTTCTGGGATGGAAAGGACGAAAAAGGGCGTCTGTGTAGCAGTGGTCTGTATGTCGTGTTGATCGAAGCCGGCTCTCAGCAGGAAAAAGTGACCGTATCCGTGTTAAACGATTGACCCCAAATACTACCTGTCACTGGCAATTCACATAAGAAGTGATACCATGAGGAACCCATGATGAGTCAATATCGAAATGCGGGTGCGGGGAGGTTGACGGCGCTCTGCCTCGGATTGATGGTCTGGGGTGTTGCGCAGGCCCAGACCCCGACGTTTACCGACGTTACTACCGCCGCCGAACTGTCCAACCCTTTGCGCGGGCGGGGATTGGCTTGGGGTGATTACAACGGAGACGGAAAACAGGATGTCTTTATCACGGCATGGACGCTTGTGGGCGGCGCGCCGATCAACAAACTCTGGAAAAACGACGGAGACGGCACGTTTACCAATGTTGCGGCTACCGCACAAGTACAGGGGTTCAACAATTTCACCTCCAGCGCCGCATGGGGCGATTTTAACAACGACGGGCAATTGGATCTGTATGTCACCAATTTTCCAAGGGATGAACAGGATTTTCTATATCAGAACAACGGCTCCACGTTTAGCATTTTGCTCCCGAACACGGTAAAGGGGAACGAAATCTGGTCCGCATGGGGCGATTACAACTTGGATGGCAATCTCGATCTGGCGATCGCCCGGTTTAACGGTCCGAATATTCTGCTGAGAAACAACGGCACCGGTACGTTTACCGACGTGAGTGCTACGGCTGGAATCAACGATGTACGCGACAGCGAGCGGGTGTGTTGGGTGGATTACGACAGCGACGGCGATCCGGATCTGTTTGTCGTAAATATCTATCATGAAAGCCGTCTGTTCAAAAACAAAGGCGATGGCACATTCGAGGATGTGACGGCTACGGCGCGTGTGGGGTCGGCGGGTATCGGACGGCACTGCGCATGGGGCGATTACGATAACGACGGCGACATGGACCTGTATACCGTCAACATAGGCAGGAACATCTTGTTTGAAAACAACGGGGACGGCACATTTAGGCGGTTGTTGCGTGAGGCCGATCAGACGGGTACGGCGTGGGTAAACTGGATGGGGGGCTGGGCCGACTATAATTTGGACGGACATCCCGATCTGTTTGTGGCGTCCGGGGCCGAATCCGCCGATGGGGAGCGCGATACCGTTTTCCGCAACAATGGAGATGGTTCGTTTACCGATGTTACGGTCTCGCCGTTTACACGCGCGGACAGCAGTTCCGGAGCCGCATGGGCGGACTACGACAGCGATGGCGATGCGGATCTGTACGTGCTCAACTACGGAGAAGACGTGTTGTATCGCAACGACACCGCGCCCAATGCGGGGCAGGCTTTTCTCAAGGTCAAGCCGTTGCGTCGAGGCAAGACGACGGTTTCCGATTCTACCGCCGCAGAAGGTATAGGCGCCAAGATCTGGGTTTTTGATGCCGGGACGAGCCATATACGCGGCTATCAGGAAATCATATCCGGCCCGGATGCGCTGGAGGCCATATTTGGTTTGCCGACATCGAGAACCTATGATGTAAAGGTGCAGTTTACGAGTCGGACCGGCGCGTCCGGTGGTGAAGTCGTCATCGACAAATCGGACAATTCGACCAAATACGGAGCGGTTTCCGTTCCTCAATCTCTCACCGTACGCGAAATAGAGAATACGGTTTTCCCGTGAACGCGGGTCCGGACGGCCACATGCCGAACGCCGTTTAATGGCTGAACGAGGAGGTGTTATGAACCGTTGTATGCGTTATGCCTGGTGTCTGGGGCTTTTGGCGGTGCTTTTCGCTACGCCCGCCCAAAGCCAGATTCGCAACCAGGTGTTTGTCGGCGCGCGGCCGATGGGCATGGGGGAGACGTTTGTCGGCGTTGCAGACGACGCCAACGCGATTTACTGGAATCCCGCCGGTCTGCCTCAACTTCAGCGTCAGGAGCTTACCTTTACCTATGCCGATCTGTACGGGCTGGGGCTGCGCAATCTGTACGGGGCGTACGTTTATCCGGTGACCGACAACAGCGCGCTGGGCGTGGACGTATTCAACACGGGGTTTGACGACAAGGAACTCCAGTTTGGCCAGTGGAAATTCAATCTCGGCTATGGCTATCGATGGCGGCGTCTGGTATCGCTCGGTGCGACGTTCAAATATGTCCTTATGAATATCGGGCAGGATAACCGGACTTTGGACAACGCGGGCGGGATCGGTTTTGATGCGGGTCTTTTGATTACCCCTGGTTCCCGGTTTCGCTTTGGTTTGATGGCCCAGGATGTCACCAACACCTCTATCAAACACGATTCGGGTAAGTCTGAAGCGATTCTCAAACGCAACATCCGTGGCGGGGTCTCCGTTCGGCCTATCGACCCGTTGTTGTTGGCAGCGGATGTCAGCGATCGGTTGCATTTTGGGGCAGAATACTCGATTGCCAATATGTTTGCCTTGCGTGGTGGGCTTCAGCGCAAAATCAAGACCAATTCCCAGAGTGACTTTGACGGCAAGCTGGTATACAGCGGCGGTGTAGGCGTCAAATACCGACTTGTCGAGATCAATTATGCCTATGAGCGTCATCCGTTTTTGCCGGCGACACAGCGTTTTTCCATTTCGCTCATGCTCAACCCTTCGTACGTATCCATCAAGGACGCGGTGTTGCGCCCTAAATCGATATACCGCTCTCTGTATCCGCACTATCAACAGCAGGAATTTGCCGATGTGGTGCTGAAAAACGCGTCTCCGGATGCGTTGCCCGTAACGCTTATCCTTGAAATTCCCAGCTTGCTCGATCAGCCTTATGAAGAGCAGGTCGTCTTGCCACCACAAAGCACCACAACGCAGACGATGGGGATCGTTTTTGCGGATAGCGTGTTGCTGACCGAAGCCTCCGGATTCGACCGTCTGGTTCAGCCGCGTGTATCGGTTCGTTACGAGCAGGAAAGTGCGTCCAAGACGGCGGATCGCAGCGTTGCGCCCGTATATGTTCTCGGACGCGGCAAAATGAGTTGGGACGATCCCGCACGCATGGGAGCGTTTGTCACCCCCAACGATCCGGCCATTGCCGGATTTGTTCAGGAAGTTATGGGTAATTTCAGACAGGAACTGTACGGTGATTACGGCAACTCCAACATTGGCAAGGCGGCGCTGATCTACAATGCGATTTCCACGCACGGGGTCCTATACCAGCGCGACCCCCAAACGCCGTTTTTGAGCGTCTCCGGTGATCGGACCATTTTCGATACGATCCGCTATCCGTATGAACTGCTCCGTGACAAAGTAGGGGATTGCGACGATTGCACGGTTCTTTTCGCCTCGATGCTCGAAAATCTGGACATTCAGACGGCCCTGCTCGATGTCGATGCCCCCGGAGCCGGTCATGTGTACATGATGTTCGACAGCGGGATCAACGAAGATCGGGCGGAAGAATTTTTCCAACCTAACGATTATGTAGCGTGGGAAGGCAAGGCATGGATTCCGGTGGAAACCACGCTGTATGGCAAGGGTGATTTCCGCACCGCGTGGCGCAATGGCGTTCAGGAGTACTATCAAAGAAAGTCCGAGGGAACTGTAAACGAGGTAGACCTTCACACTGCCATGTTGACCACCTACCCGGCGGGACGTATTCAGTCTACGGCCATTGCCGCGCCGTCTTCTCAACAGATGAGCCGGGGTGTCCAGTCCGATATCCAGCAGTATTCCACCTATGTGCGTCAGTTGGTGGGCGAGCCGCAAAACACACCCCTCAGCCTTTACGACGCCGGCGCGCACTATCTGCGTATCGGACGCCTTCGAGAGGCTCTGGACATGATGGATCGGACACTTCGACTTGACCCCAACTTTGCCGATGCGTATAATACAAAAGGAGTTATTTACACGCGCATGGGACAGTATGACCGTTCCAGCTATGATCGCGCGCTCGAACAGTTTAATCAGGCGCTTACGCACGAACCCTCCAACGCGGGTATCCGGCTTAACCTTGCCATCGTGTACATACTCCGGGGTGGAGAGGGCGATCGGCAGCGGGCGCTTCAGGAATACGGACAGGCGCAGCGTATAAACCCCAATTTGCAGGATGCCTTGCGAGGTATCATCGACCAGCCGTAAAAACAATATGGTCTTTTTGCAAAAAAATTTATGTAGTGTGAGGAAAATCACGGCGAAACGCTCGGCCAGGGGGTATTTTATTTAGACGCACGAATCTTCGGGTTTGCTTTGCGTGTGATAAAAATGACGAAGCGGTTGTATCAACGCCTTGCATGGGTTGCCATGCAGAACAAGGGAGGTTGCACCATGAAACGCTATACCGGATTCATCCTGTCGCTGGGACTGGCCGGCGCGATCGCTTTTTCGATGCCGTGTCAGCATGCTTTTGCGCAGGAAAAGAAAGACCAGAAACCCGCGGCAGACTCGAAAAAAGAAACTCCGGCGTTTATGAACGCATGGAAAAACATTCAGTCTACCGTAAACCAGAAACGCACCTCCAAGACGACGCAAGGCGTTGCGACCGCTGGGGTGCGCGGGGCCGAGGCCGAAGACCAGATCGTCAGCCAGATGTACTATCGCGGCGGTACGACGTATCCCACCAAGTCTCGTATTCAGAATGCCATCTTGGTTTTGAGCCAGACGGTCAAAGATGCTACCGACCCGGCCAGCACGGCGGAGACTCGTTTTTATATCGCCCAGTGCCATATCGAGCTTGGCGAAACCGACAAAGCCATTGCTACCTACAAAGAAATCATGACCGTGGCGCCGAAGTCGGAATGGGCAACAAAAGCCAAGGATGAAATCAAGAAGTTGGAAGCCAAGTAGGGTTTCTGTGTCTATCGAAGACATTCGGATGTCACCTCGTTTTTTCAGAACAGACGATGGGGCTGTGTCGAATTTGCGGCCCGCCCCATCTGTGTATTGATCCCCAGTGGTCCCTATGTCCAATACGCCGGCCAAGAAGAAAAAGACTTACACCCTCCGCTACTTTTTGTTTGGCATGGGTATCAGCGTACTCATGGCAGCCTTCAGTTTTACCGAAACCTACAACGACTTGGAACATCGTACCTACGACGGGCGGTTTGTCCTGCGCGGAGAAATTCCCCAGCATCCCGATATCGGAACCGTAGATATAGATGACGAAACCTACCAAGAAGAAGGCCGGATGGAAGACTGGCAGCGGAGCAGACATGCCGACCTAATCGAAACATTGGCCGAGTGGCAGGTACGGATGCTGGGGTTTGACATTTTTATGCCGGAACCCAGCGAAAGCTTTATTACGGAAGAAGAGTTTGAAGAAAGAACCGACTTGAATTACAAAACGGCGGAGGATTTCAGGGCGCTTTTTATCGACCATGATCAGGTGATTACAGACGCCAGCCAGAAAGCCGGTAATGTGTTTTTCTCTGGGTTTTTTGAGATACTCGAAGGAAACCCCGATTGGGAGTATGTGATCAACAACACGATCGAGCGAAACGCCCTCAAAGAAGAAGGGTATCGCGCGATTCTCGACCGTGGTTTTTACATCGATTTTCCCGGTGTCAAAGACTCTGCCATTCCACGGGCGATCGACTTTTTTCCACCTCTTGCTAGTCATACCAACGTGGCGCGAAGCGTAGGATATGTTCAGCCGTTATACGAAAACGACGGCGTCGCCCGTTGGTTCCCGCTCGTACTGGCCTATGACGGCAAGGTGTTTCCTTCGCTCGTGCTGGCCATGACGTGCGAGTATCTGCGGATTCCGCTCAAGTCCATCGAGATCGTTCCGAGCAAGTATGTCCGTCTGCCCTCGGCCCAGCTGCCCAACGGTCAAACCAAAGATATTCTTATTCCGATTGACAGTCGCGGCGCCATGCTTGTCAACTGGACAGGGCAGTACGAAGAGACCTTTACCCATTATCCATATGCGCGTTTGATTTCCCTGAAAGAGTCCTATGAAAACGCCGTAGCCCTTCGTGATGTAAAACGACTCGTCCAGATGAAGCCCGGACTGTTGCAGGACAGCGATAAGTTTTACGAGGAGGCCATCAATTTCAACATCCCCCCGATGGCTGCTACCACGGCTTATGAAACCGTCAAGATATTTGGTATGTTCGAAGAAGCCATCAAGGCTGCTCCCGATATGGAGGCCATCGAATTTTTTGTCGCTCAGGGGGTTCCGAAAGAGGAAGTGCCGCCGGATATGGTCGAAAGATTTAACGAGATTCGGTACAATCTAAAAATGGTGCAGTATCTTGAAGAAAACTCTTCCATCACGCTTCAGGAGATCGCAGACCGGCTGGGTTTGTCTCGGTTGATTTTGATCGAACATGGCTATTTTGAACTCAAAAACCTAATCGAACATGGGGGCATCAAACCCGAACACCATCCCCTGGTATTTTTCAGCGTATTTCACGACGGAAAAGAATTGCTCCCGTCGGACCTCAAAGACAAAATGCTGATCTACGGACTTACCGCAACAGGTACGCAGGACTATGCACCGGTTCCGGTGCAAGGCCGCTACAAAATGGTGGGCTACCACGCCAACGCCCTTAACACTATTCTGACCGAGCAGTTTCTTACCAGACTGGCAATGGAATACCGGATACTGATCCTGTTGGTACTGGGGGCCTTTATGGGGCTTATCATCCCCAAATTTGGTCCCGGAAGCGGCACGGGTGTCGTTTTCGCCTTGCTGATCACCCAAGTATCGGCCTCATACTATCTGTTTGTCTATCAAGGACTCTGGATCGACATCGTAGCACCGGTGGGTGTTATCTTTCTTTCTTATCTTACGGTCAGCGTCAACAACTATCTGATCGAGCGCAAGGAACGCGCCTATATACAGGGTTCCTTCAAAATGTATCTCTCCCCTGCCGTCGTAGACCAGATCACCGGAAACCCCGACTTGCTTCAATTGGGCGGCCAGCGACGTGAACTGACCATTCTGTTTACCGACGTCGCGGGATTCTCCACCATCTCGGAACGGCTGACCCCCGAGGGATTGGTCGAACTGCTAAACGAATACCTCGGCGCCATGACCGAGTTGATCATGGCCAACAACGGAACCGTAGACAAGTACGAAGGCGACCTGATCATGGCGTTCTGGGGTGCGCCGATCGAAAACGAAAACCACGCGCTGGACGCCTGTATCGCCATGCTGGTCATGCGCGCCAAACTGATTGCCATGCGCGAACAGTGGAGAAACGAAGGACGCGCCGATTTAATCTGCAACCTCGATGCCCGCATCGGCGTAGATACAGGTGAAGTCGTCGTTGGCAACATGGGAAGTAAGCAACGCTTCGACTATACGGTGATGGGCGATCACGTCAACCTCGCATCACGGCTCGAAGGTGCAAACAAACCCTACAAAACCAATCTGATGATCAGCGAGTTTACCTACGCCAAAGTCAAAGACCACGTAGCCGTGCGTGAATTGGATAAAATCCGTGTTGTAGGCCGCAAATTTCCCGTCACCGTTTACGAACTGCTTGCCCGCAAAGACGAACTGGATGGCTGGAAAGAAAAAGTGGTCGATTTTTATGCGGCCGGGCTTAGTTTGTATAAGGAACGAAAATGGACCGAAGCGCAGGAGCATTTTGTACAGGCCCTTTCCTTCGATCCCAACGACGGTCCCTCCAAGGTCTACATCGGACGATGCGACCGCTACAAGGCAAATCCCCCACCCGAAAACTGGGACGGTGCCGAATCCCTCACGGAAAAATGACGGACTCCCTCCTTCTGTTCCGTTTCTTCGGCCCGTTTCTCCTGCTGATTTTGCTGGCCGGATGCCCTTATTACAACACCTTCTACAATGCCAAAAAAGCGTTTAACGAGGCGGAACGCATCCGAAAAGAAACCTCGGCGCGTGGCAACAATACGGCTATACCCGATCACGCGCGCACGCTCTACGAACGCGCACTTGAAAATGCCGGACTGATCATCCGGGATCATCCGGGCAGCGATCTCGTAGACAACGCACTGGTGCTGATCGGAGATGTTTTCTCCATCCAAAAAGACCACGCCAAGGCTGCGCGAAAATACGAAGAGGTAATTGCCAACTATCCGGAGAGCGACTGGATTCCATACTGTCTTTTTGCCCTCGGAAAAGCCTCTCTGAATGCCGCGGACACTACACACGCGAAGGAGTCGTTGCGTGTTTTTCTGCAAAGACATCCGCGCAGCCGATGGTCCCCCGAAGCTTACATGCTACTGGGAGCCATCTCCGTCGCTCGACAGGACTACCCCCAAGCCATAGAACGCTATACCGAATTTATCACCGCTTATCCCAAACACGAAAACCGATCGGAAGCCGAATACTACATGGCGGTTTCCTTGCTCGAAACAGGCCGATACGAGGATGCCTTAACCCTGTTTCGGTGCATAACGCGGACCGGACGAACCCCCGAGCTTAGGTTTAACGCTCATTTTATGGCCGGCGAAAGTCTACAACGCAACGGAAACCACGAAGAGGCACTCAAGGTATTCGAAAATCTGCTTGGAAAAGACGAATACGAAAAATACTATCCCAAAATCATGCTGGCTCTTGCCGGTTCGCTGTATGCGCTTCGGCAGACCGATCAGGCGATCGACCGATACGGAAAAATACAAGAGCGCTACGAAAAAGAACGAGATTACGCCGCAGAAGTGTCCCAAGCGGGTTTCGAGTTGGGCGCCCTTTACGAACGTCAGGTTGACCTCAAAAAAGCCGAAGAATACTACGCACAGGCCGAAAAAAGAAGCCCGCAACAGTTTTGGGTAGGTAAGCGTGCCGAGGCAAGAAGCAAGGACATCCGCGATCTTCAAAAATACCGAGACAACCTGAGTCAGGCCCTCGCCACGCTTACGCCGCCTGACTCGGCCCACGCCGAGGCACTAGCCGACTTCAAACTCAGAACAGAGGTGGTCTCGGCCCGTTTTCGGCTGGCCGAGCATTACCTGTTTCGGCTCAATCTGCCTGACTCGGCGCTCGTCCATTACCGACTGATTCAGTCAAACACCAGCCAACCCGAAATCGCCGCCCAAGCTGCCTATGCCTGCGCATGGATCATGGAACACGTTATGCGCGATACCCTGACCAGCCGTGCCGGTTATGAGACCCTCCTCAAAGAGTACGGCCAGACGGTCTATGGCGCCAAAGCCGCCCGAATGCTGTCGGTGCCCGACCCGAACGGTTTTTCCGACGATCGTCTTTTCACGCTTGCCGAGCATTTTCTACTCGACATCGGACAGCCCGATTCCGCCGCTTGGTATTACCGACAGGTGCTGGAACGCTATCCGCGAGGAGAATACGCGCCCCGTGCGCTTTGGGCTACCGGATGGATCGATGAAACCTATCGAGGCGAACCGGATTCTGCGCTCAACACCTATCGTCGCCTAAAAGAAATGTATCCCGAGTCGCCTCTTGCCAAGCAGGCGGAAACAAAAATCCGACAGGCCGAAACGCTTTTTGCCGAACTCAATCCGACGTCCCAAGACAGCACGGCGGCCAAAGCCTCCGTATCCGACGCTTCGAGTCCGCGCAGGGGGCCCGATAAACCGAAAGATCTTGTGCTGACCGATGTAGGCCGTCAAGACGCACATGGAACGGTGGAAACCATCGAAGAAAAACAACTGGCCGTCAAATTGATAGGCGGACGCAAAGTGGAAACCGGAACGACCGGGTATGTCTATACGATAGAAACACAAGATGCGAATGAGGTCGCCGTTCGTGTGGCCGATATAAGGGTGCTTGCCGTCACCGTTTCGCTCGAAGGAAAGACCGTGATGACAGGAATGACCGTAGACCTCTACGACAAACCCGACGGAGAGGTTATATCGGCCATCGTGTCCGATACCCCTGTCGATATCAAAACCGATCAAGGCGATTGGGTCAAGGTGTTTGCCGACGGTCAGGAGGGCTTTGCGCTCAAAGCCCTGTTGGCAGGCACGGATGACAGAATCGCCCTTATCACCTGTCGGGTAACTCGAACCTACGCATCCATGGACCAGAAGAGTTGGCTCGGCGTCCGCTTCAACGATACATCCAAGATACCGGACCCACCCTGAACGCCTTATGGCAGAGTCTGCTGCACCCATGTCTTCGATCCCTATCTTTCAGGAAAATACGGAAGTTGTCGCCAATCGTTCCATCGGTCCCGATCTGTACTGGCTGGATGTCCACGCACCCCAGATCGCCCGTACCGCCCTTCCCGGTCAGTTTGTCCATCTTGTCGTCTCCGATCTTAGCCGCGATCATCGCCCTGCCTGGATGCGTCACACGCCGCTGTTGCGTCGTCCGTTTAGTGTTGCGGAGCGAAATGAAAAAGAAGGGACGGTCGGATTAATCTATCGTGTCGTCGGAGGCGGAACCGAGATATTGACGGAGCGGCAGACCGGCGCCCGGATCGATATGCTGGGACCGCTGGGACGTCCGTTCGAACCGATAACACCCGGTTGCCCGGTCGTCATGGCGGCAGGCGGTGTAGGGGTCGCCGCCTTCTTTTTTCTCGCCCACGAGGCGGTATACCGGAATGGAGCAAACCCGCTGGATATCCGCGTCGTATTTGGTGCGGCGACCGCAGGCTTGCTGGGGGGTGAGGAAAAATTCCGCGCCATGGGTATTCCGGTGGATCTTGCCACAGACGACGGTAGCCGGGGACATCACGGATTTGTTACCGTCCTGCTGGAGCGGCTTTTCCGAGAGACCCCGAACCGCTATCGCTTTGTGTACGTCTGTGGTCCTACACCCATGATGCGGCGCTGTCAGACCATTTCCCAAGAAGCGGACGTCCCCGGACAGGTATCGCTCGAAGGCATCATGCCCTGCGGCGTCGGCGTATGCATGGCGTGTGTCGTTCCGTGCCGACCGCCCGACCACCCGGACGTCGCCCCGCGATACGAACGCGTTTGTCATGCCGGCCCCGTATTCGATATTCGTGAGGTGGCGTTGTGACAGATGGCCCGGACCTGTCGGTGCGCATGGGTGCGCTCGTACTCAAAAACCCTATTCTCGTCGCTTCGGGAACCTTTGGATACGGTTCCGAATACGGCAGATTTCTCGATCTTTCCCGGCTGGGCGGTATCGTCACCAAAACGCTTACCCCTACCCCGTGGCCCGGCAATCCACCCCCGCGCGCCGCCGAGACAGCCTCCGGTATGCTCAATTCCATCGGTCTGCAAAACGTAGGCGTAGAGGCTTTTATCACAGAGAAAATGCCCTATCTGCGTACACTCGACACGGCGCGGATCGTCAATATAGGCGGTGGACCGCTCGAAGAGTTTGTCGAGGTGATGGAAAAACTCGTCGGGTGCGAAGGCATAGACGCCTTCGAAATCAATATGTCGTGTCCCAATGTGGCAGGAGGAATGGACTTTAGCACCGACCCGCCGCGCGCCGCCGAACTGATCGGCGCGTTGAGAAAAATTACCCCCCTACCGCTTATTGCCAAACTGACGCCCAACGTGACCGATATCGCCGGCATTGCCGCCGCCGTAGAAGAGGCAGGCGCGGACGCCGTGTGCGCCATCAATACGCTGCGTGGTATGGCGATCGACATCGAGACTCGGCGTCCCCGACTTGGCGCGATCATGGGCGGTCTGTCCGGTCCGGCTATAAAACCGGTGGCATTGGCAGCCGTCTATCGAATCGCCCGGCGTGTACGCATCCCAGTGATCGGTGTGGGGGGCATCATGAGCGCCGAAGATGCGCTCGAATTTCTCATGGCCGGGGCCAGCGCTGTTCAGGTCGGTACGGCCAATTTTGTCGATCCGCGTACCGGCGCAACCGTGGCGGATGATCTGCGTGACTGGCTCGTCAAAAAAGGCATACAAACCGTCCACGACGTGATCGGAAGTCTGTCCACGACGTGATCGGAAGTCTAATGAACAGAACAGCGAGTGCATACCTTGCAGCAAGCTGCAAGAGCGCCTACTCCTTACTGTCGAAGATAGCTTGCGGTACTACTGGCAAGCGTACTCCCCGCAGGTAGAAGGCGTAAAGCTGTCTTCGGAAGGCTGCTTGGGAGGCTTCAATTTTGACGATAAAAATCGGTAATCCTTCTGTCATTCCCGCGCAAGCATGACAGAAAGTTGGCGTCACTGAGATTACCGGTTTTGATCGTCAAAGACCATACAGGTATAGTTCGGGTTTTCGCATGACGTTGCCGTCTACTCTCAAAACCACTCAGGATATCCCATGTCTCCCTTTCTGAACAAACTGCTCACCGTGGTGCGCAAAAACAACAGCCTCGTCTGCGTAGGACTCGATCCCGACCCCGACCGATTCCCGGAACCGCTCAAAAACAGCCGGGATGCGATTTATGATTTCAACCGTGCTATCATCGAACAGACCGCCGATATCGTATGCGCTTACAAACTCAATCTCGCCTTCTACGAGGTACAGGGACCGGCCGGTCTTGAGGCGATGGAGCGAACGATACGGGATATTCCGAAAGACGTGGTCGTCCTTGGCGATGCCAAACGCGGTGATCTCGACAATACAGCCCGCATGTACGCCCGCGCGCTGTTCGATCACTACGGTTTCGACGCCGCAACGGTAAATCCCTATCAAGGCCGGGATTCGGTACAGCCGTTTCTCGATTATCGCGATCGCGGCGTCTTTATTCTGTGCCGTACCTCGAATGCGAGCGCCCGCGAGTTTCAGGACCTCACGGTCAACGGTCATCCGCTGTACGTCGAGGTCGCAAAGGCCGTACAGGCGTGGAACGATTATGGCAACGCGGGGCTGGTGGTGGGGGCTACGAGCGCCGAATCGCTTACGAGCATACGAGACGCCGCGCCGGGGCTCCCGCTGCTCATTCCCGGCATCGGCGCGCAGGGCGGTGATCTGGCCTCCGTGATCCGCCTGGGCGCGGACAAACACGGAGAAGGACTATTGATCAACGCCTCGCGAAGCATCCTTTATGCGTCGTCGGGGGCCGACTTTGCGCAGGCGGCACGTCGAGCGGCGTTGGCACTGCGCGACGAGATCAACACTCTGCGGGAAAAACGCAAGGTGTAACGGCCTGTCCTTCTCGCAGTTTGGATCCTGCCCGTCTCCGGCAGCGTCTCAACAAGGTATCCGCGCCAAACATAAGATTTAGCGCTTGCATTTCGCACGTCTGTCCGTATCTTGTTCTACCCATTCCTTTCTTATCCTATCGATATACCCGCTGAGGAGCCTGTCATGGCTGAAACCTCGAAGACCGTCCTTTCGGAGCGTTTTAAACTCGAATCGGAGCTTTCGCGCGATCTCGGGTTGTTGTCGGCTACGTCGATCATCATCGGCGGCATCATAGGTTCGGGCATTTTCGGGTCGCCCGCCGGCATCGCGCAACAGGTCGGCTCTCCCGGTCTATTTATGATGGTATGGGTAGTAGGCGGCATCCTCGCCTTCTGCGGAGCCGTGTGTTTTGCCGAGTTGGGAAGCCTCCTGCCCCGCACCGGCGGTCAGCTTATCTATCTCCGTGAAGTATATCCGCCTATACTCGCCTTTTCCTATGGATGGACCGAAACCTTTCTTATACAAGGCGCTTCGGCGTCAGCTATCGCCTATATTTTCTCGACGTATTTTGGTTATCTTGCGCCGGTCATCTCTACCGAAAACGTGCTGTTTAGTCTTGCCGGTTTTGACATGACCACACATCACGCGCTTATGATTTCGATTCTGACGTTTCTCGGAGGGGTAAACTATTTTGGCGTACGGTTTGGCGGACTGATCGCCAACATTTTTACCATTGCCAAAGTCATCGCCCTGCTGGGACTCGTCGTCGTCGTGATTTTTGTGGGGGGCAACTGGGGAAACTTTACGCCTTTGTTTCCGGAAAACCCGTCCTCCGGGTTGATCAGTGCGTTTGGAGCGGCTATGATCGGCGCCATGTTCGCCTATAACGGCTGGAACAACGCCAACATGGTCACCGGCGAAATACGCGATCCTCAACGGATGTTGCCACGTGCCATCTTTATCGGACTGACCGTCACCCTTGTCGTTTACATGTCGATCAACTGGTCGTATTTGTATGTCCTTTCCATCGACGAGATCGCCAACTCCCCACGGGTGGCGGCCGATGTAGCCGAGCGGATCATGGGACCTATCGGGGGTACGCTGATCTCCATCGCCGTGATGATCTCCACGTTCGGAACCATGAACAACGCGCCGCTGGCTCCGCCCCGTATCTGTTACGCCATGGCCAAGGAAAAACTGTTTTTCGAGTCGATCACCTATGTCCATCCCAAATACAACACCCCTTCCCGCGCCATTATCCTGCTGACCATCGCCGGTGTCGTGTGGACCTTTCTAGGCGATTTCCAGAATATCATCGACGCCTTTGCCTGGTCGATGTACACCTACTATATCCTTGCCATCATCGCGCTGTTTATTCTACGGAGAAAGTACCCCGACGTGCCGCGCCCCGTAAAAGCATGGGGTTATCCCGTGACGCCGATCCTGTTTATCGTCATCTCTACCTACTACGTGTGCTCGGTGTTGTACGAAAAACCGTGGGAATCGCTACCGGGATTGCTGTTTGTCGTCGCGGGTCTGGGGGTATACGGAATTTATCTGTGGACCCGCCGCTCAAAGACGGCATAGCTATCTCAGTAATGTCATCTTTCGCGCAAGCGAGACCGTTTTGTCATAAAACGATACAGATACAACCCGCTGCCGATCAGCGCTCCCTGCGTGTTGCGGCCGTTCCATACCACCGAATGCTCCCCCGCCGGACGGTACGCGTCGATCAAACGGACGATTTCTTGACCCCATAGGTCGTACACGGCCAGCCACACATGCGCAGGCTGTGGAAGCGTAAACGAGATCGTCGTCACCGGATTGAACGGGTTGGGCATATTTTGCAACAACCGGATCGTCTCCGGCGTTTCGCGCATGGCGATCCATCGGGATGGCAACACCGCAACGTTGCCGGCGGAGTCGTACGCGGCCCGCCAAACACGCAACCCCGGTCGGCGAACGGCTGGCCCCGGAATTTCTCCTCCGTAGATCACATCCCCCTCTTAATCAAGATACAGGCTATCGCGTAACGTCTCACCCCCGCTGGGTTCGTAGACCAAGGTTACCTTGCCAAGTCTGTGGTCGTCCGTCGCGTGCGTGGCGATCCGGTAAGGCTGTCCCGCCTCTCCCGTCGGCATGTCGCCGACAAACGCGACTTGCGGCGCGCTCGTATCGGAG
>VGJU01000050.1 GCA_016867335.1 Candidatus Zixiibacteriota bacterium
CAGTCGATACGAAACGTTATAGGTAGCGGGCATTTCCGACGTACCGGGACTCAATCCGTACATCTCGAAATATACATACATGGTTTTCGATTTGAACGTACTGTCGCCTGGGGTCTCCACCCATTTTTCAAAAATCCGCATCGGATTCGGAATGACAAGCAGTTCATTCTTGCCAAATCTCACCGGGGTTGCCTCCGGTTTGATCTGGGTAGAAAACTGAAGGTCGCTTATCATCAACCCACCCTCATAATACGGGTCCGCCATAAATGTCTTGACCGCCACACCTTCTCGTTTGGCGTTGAGGTCTTTGACGGTCATCTCGACGCGGTACACGCCGGGTGAGACGGAAACACCGATCAGGTCCAACTTGACGCGCTCCTCGCCCCGACGATTGATCACAATGGGCCGGTCGGTTTCAAAGGTGCGTTGCTGAGAGGCGGTTCTGACAACCGTCCCTTTTTCGTCGCGGACCGTTACGTCGATGGCGAAATTGGCTTGAAACAGTTTGTCCTTTCGCTCTTCCAGCACAAACTGACTCGGACGAAACAGACAATACAATTCTCCGTAGGTTTCTCCGTTTACGCCTTTGAATCCGGCTATGTCGAACACGAAGTCGATCTCGCCTTTGCTGTTTGCCGGCAACAGCGCCGAGTCGATGGCCGCCGAGACGGTCGTCATGGAATCCGGTAGCGCAGCATGGGCGGTCGTACTCGAAAAAATGCACAGACACGCTGCCCAGAGCAGAATGTTTTGCATGTAAAGCCTCCGGTTCGTACACGGTAAAACGGATAGAAAGCAAGCGGGATACACAGAACGGATACAAAGCAACATAACCAACTTGCGGCACTCCGGCAACCGGATTATTGAGACCCCGCGAAAGCGCGATGAGGGGCTGTCCAATATCGAACTGGTTTTTATTCGCAAAGCGTATACATTGACCGGATTCGGAGGGCGATAAAAAACCAAAGGTCATTTTGGGGAGGTCATCATGTTTCGTTTATGGACAGAACGCGCCATACCCGCGCCTATGCGCGAATTGCTGGAGCAATATGCCAAACACGTCGGCACGGGCGCCGATTTTCCGGACGATCCGGCCCGTACGGCTGGCGAAGCGCAGGGTGTCATTGCCAGCGCGCGCGTACAGTACAATGGTGTCTTTTTTGACCGGACACCCCACCTCCGGGTGGTTTCGCGTACGGGTGTCGGCATCGACAACATCGATGTGTCCGAAGCTACACGCCGAGGCATCGCCGTATGCAGTACGCCGGACGGCCCTACGATCTCGACCGCCGAGCATACCATCACCCTGATGCTCTGTGTCGCCAAGCAGGTCAAATCCATCGAACGCGCCTTGCGGGAACGTAGCGTTAAAGACTTCTTTACGCATTATCAGGGAATGGAACTGGCAGGTCAGACACTCGGATTGATCGGTTTGGGCCGGATAGGTCGGCGAGTGGCGCGCATCGCAAGCGCGATCGGTATGGAGGTGACGGCGTACGACCCGTATGTTTCGGTCGAGGAAATGGGGCAGATGGAAGTGCAAAAAACGGATTCCATCGAGGACGTGCTGGCTGCGGGAGACGTGGTGTCGATCCACCTGCCGCTTACGTCCGAAACCCGTCACCTGATGAACGCCGAGCGGTTTGCGCGGATGAAGCAGGGGTCGATTTTTGTCAACGCCGCGCGGGGCGGTTTGGTGGACGAAACAGCGCTGGTCGCCGCGCTCGACGCTGGAAAACTGGCAGGTGCTGGGTTGGACGTTTTCGATCCGGAGCCACCTCCGCAGGATCACCCTCTGCTTCACCGCGACAACGTGGTGGCAACCCCGCATATTGCCGGCGTGACAGTAACAAGCCGAAAACGGATGTGGGAAATGGCCATAGAAAACGCCATCGCCGTCCTTGAGGGCCGGACGCCCGGTCATATCGTCAATCCGGAGGTGCTGGCAAAATAGCGAATGTCCTACACGGACGGCGTGTCGGCCAATTCCAACAGGGCGCACAACAACAGCCCCACGCCGTCGGTCGCCTCATACTAAGGCTTCCCCGCATGCCCCTTGAACCACCCGTTTTCGTATAGCTTTTCAATCGCATCGTCCGCCAGATACCGCGCCGTGTCCAAATCCGCCGCCGCTCCCGTCGCGCGGTGGAGACGGACAAAAAACGAAATGGCGCGGCCATAGCCTTCCGCATACCCGCCGCCGGAGTCGATGGCATCGGGCATCTCAGCCTCTATTTCCTTTCGCCATCGGCGTCCTATCGCAGGCGGGAAGTTGGCGCGAATATGCCGCGCCCACCGCTGTGCGCCACCCAGCCATACCGCCTCTCCGGTCAATTCGTAGGCATATATACAGGCCAACGCCGCTACCAGCGGTTGGTCATAGCTGTACATATTCGACGGCCATGTGTCCGCGTACCCTTTCGGCATCCAAACATCATATCCTTCCCCTTTTCCGTGATCCGGAATCGGGACGCCGTCGAGCGTAAGCGTTCCGAAAAACAGCCCCGCGTTCTCATCCCACGCATAGTTGAGCCATGCCCCGATATAGGTAAGCGCCACGTCACGAAAAAAGACCTCCCCGGTGATCTCGAAACATCGCAGACACGCCGCCGCGTGGGGACCGGTAACATTGGTAAAACAGTGGGTCGAATCATAACGTGGGTGCGTAGAGGGCGCATCGGGCGTGACACAGACGCCAACAAGACGGCACTCCTTAACGCCATCAGGCACGCGGCCGATGAGAAACTTTCTTCGTCAATCTTGCTCACTCTGTAATCTATTGCAATCAGGATGATTTTTGAAAATAACATCCGTAATAAATTGTAATTCCCTTTCCTTGATCCAAACGGTCGAGATAAAAGCATGACAGTGGAATGATATAATCAAAAACAGCTTTAAATATTATCCCTAAAAAACGCTTTACCAGTCTATTATGGATATTGCTCAGTATGACATTGGGAGCTAATTTGAGCCAGGAACCAATAAAAAAGAAATAACCGCCCATCGGGCGTATAAAATTAACTTGAAAATTCTTAGAGAATAAATGCACCAGTCCATAGTAGCTGTATCGAAAATAATCATAGGGCATTTGATGTTCACCATATCCTTGTGGCACCGACAGGAATAGTTTTCCTCCGGGCTTCAGGACACGATGTAACTCGTTGGCGAACTGGAACGGATCAGAGATATGTTCCAAGACCTGAATGCAAATGATAGCATCTACAGATTCGCTCTTGAGTGACAAGGCTAATAAGTCAGAATTAATATCTATTCCCTTGTAATTCCACGCTTGATCACCAATAGCCTTATCTAACGCTATGTATCGAGTATGTGAAAAGGCCATTTTATATCTGCTTTGACCTGCTCCTGCGTCCAGCACGACAGAACCAGATGGAATGAGGTCGGATGCAATTTTAATAAACTCTATTTCTTCGCTTTCTACAAGCAAAAGCCTGTTGATGATTGCTCGTGGGAGTTTCGAACGAAAACCCTGATTGGAGTCAGTTCCGATAAATCTGTAAGTATCATCTATTTTATAGTCTCTTGTTTTTTCGTCGATAAAAGTAGGGCGCATGATTCACTAATCCTGATAGGGCAAACAAATAATTCAGCCTGAGAACACCATAGTCTGGCGATTCCCCAGAAACATGTGAACAGTGGAAAGACCTTTATCCTTACGGCTCGCCAGCCAGTTGCAAACCGAACTGAGCGAGATACCAAAGCATTTCGTCACTTTTACTTGCGACAGCCTTTTTCGTGATAACACGAACCACTCGGCGACGAAAGTTTTCTTGAGATAAAGACGGGAATCTATGCGAGAGTCAAGTGATAACTTGCAGTTTTCCTATACAGATAGCACCTTCTGTATGTTCTTTCAGTATGGCTCTACCGATGAGGCTGCTGTATTGCCGAATACGTAGGTGTTTAGCGTGTGGCGAGTAGTTGGGCTGGCCGAGCAAGCGCATCTTGGATCAGCCCGGCCAGATTCTGTCCGGTCTGCGTAGCTCGCTACGGGGTAGTTGATTAGAACTGGTTTCAAAACCTAAAAAGACTTGAACTGGTCAATACATCAATGATTATTGGTCATGGAAAGGAGACCATATCCATGGCCAGAAACAAATCTGAATTGACCGATGCGCAATGGGTACTTATCGCGCCTTTGTTGCCGGAACCGAAAGTATCCTCCAGAGGAGGTCGTCCGGCGATTGCCAATCGCCCTGTATTTGAGGGCATCCTGTGGGTATTGAGAAGTGGAGCGCGTTGGAAAGACCTGCCGGATAGATACCCATCGCCATCGACCTGCTGGCGTCGCTTACGGGATTGGGAAGAACAGGATATCTGGCTTAAAGCCTGGCACACGCTGCTTGGCATGTTAGATGAACAAGGAAAGTTAGACTGGTCTGAAACCTTAGCCAACGGTAGTTTTGCCCCGGCGAAAAAAGGGGGCCAAAAGTCGGCAAGACCAAACGCGGAAAGGGTACGAAGCTCATGGTGGTGGTCGACGGCCAGGGTGTTCCTCTGGGAAACCTCATGGCCTCGGCGTCCCCGCACGAAGTGACGCTGGTTGAACCGACCCTCGCGCGTATCGCTGTACCCCATTCTAGCCCCGGAAGACCCCGTATGAAGCCTTGTCGGATCATTTATGACCGGGCGTGTGACTCCGACCCCCTGCGGACGCGTATGAAAAAACGAGGCATTGATTTTATCTGCCCTCATCGGAAGAATCGAAAGAAACCTAAGACCCAGGACGGTCGAAAACTCAGGCGCTACAAACGGCGATGGAAGGTGGAACGCACGTTTGCCTGGTTGGGTAACTTCCGCCGACTGGTCGTCCGATGGGATCATAACGTCGAGATCTATCAGGCTTTTTTCCATGTCGCTTGCCTTATCATTACGCTCAGACAGTTTTGAAACCGATTCTAGATCACTTCCAGATATTCGCGCGCGGGCAGGGCAGAAAACGACGCGGTCGGCAACGTCTGATACCAGAAAGCGACCGAGGCGATATCGTCCTGAAGCGGCAGATAGGGCGTACCGTCGGTCCAGCCGGTGCGTCCGCGCCATCCGAGCGCCTGAATCGTGATTTTGAGATCGTGTTCGAACCGCACCGGATCGACGATGTGCCAGCGGTACAGCCCGAAGCGCTGTTGCGAGCGGTACAGTCCGTCCGGACGGATGACCTGCGGAAGCCCGGCATACGGGGTGGTAAATTCCGTGTACCGACCTTTTACGTCGAAGTTGTACGAACCGCAGAAATAGTCTTCGGTCCCAGTTCCGCAGATCGTCGGAAACTCGCCGTCACCGTCGATAAAAAATTTGATTTCGCCCTCGCCCCACCAACCCGTGTTGTTGACGCCCCACGCCATGTACGTCCCCACAAAATGTCCGTGCCCTTGCACACCGTCTAAGATCGTGTAAACGTCCTTGTAGGGAAGCGGGTTGACGCGGCGAAATTGCGCGTGAAAATACGCTATGTCGTCGGGAACGTCGGTCAATGTATAGTCGATTTGGTAATACAGCCGCATCTTTTCGTCGGCGATATTTTGCAGGGTGATACGGCAGCGTTTGCGAAACGGCATTTCCCAGTAGCAGTTGAACGCGCTTCCAGGGTTTACACATACGGCAAGCGACGACAGCTGTGCGTACTCCTGCCATCCGCAGGCAAAAAAATCGCCCACCGGGCATTCCACCGAAGGGTGTGGCTGGTCGTCCCAGTATATCCGCAGGATGCTGAACCGCCAGTGCCCCGTCGGTGTCATCCAGATGTGCTGGATAGCGCCGGCCCCGTCAATGTCTGCGAGCACCCTTTCTTCACCGGGATGCACGTCGATCGACGGAGAGATTTTCCATCCCTGCCCCAAATATCGGGCATGCGGCGCGCCCGTGCCTTCGACTGCCATTCCGGCTTTTCCTTTTTCGCCGGTAAAATTTTCAGGAGAAATGGAACGAGTTTTTGCATGTGACAACCTGGCAAGATTGCCCATGTGCATACCCAGACCGTTAAACGTGATCATGTGTGCCCCTGTGAGAGAAGTTTGAAGGGTGAAGGGTGAAGTTTGAAGGGTGAAAACGGCAAATTTATCATGGGGTGTAATACCTTGTTTTGAAACGAGTTACGATAGGTCGATCATGGAGCGTGAAAGACGGTCGGCATAAGAACCCTTCTTGACAAGACCCCGCCCCGCCCTATATATGTTTTTAATTTCTTCACACCTTACACTTCCTACTGCCTACTTCCTATGTCTCGTTCTCTGCTGTACTATGTGGCCGACCCGATGTGTTCGTGGTGCTGGGGGTTTCGCCCGGTGCTCGATGCGGTTTCTCGCGCGCTCCCGCCGGATATTCCCATCCGGTATGTCATGGGCGGTCTTGCCAAAGATACCGACGATCCTATGCCCGAAGAAATGAGAGTATACATACAAAATGCTTGGCACAGGGTAGCTGAGAGAACGGGGGCGGAGTTTAACTGGGATTTCTGGAAGGTATGCGCGCCACGCCGATCCACTTATCCGGCCTGTCGTGCGGTGCTGTCCGCCGAAGCCCGACAAACGGGCGCAGGGCCTGCCATGTTTCACGCCATCCAACGCGCCTATTATCTTCAGACACGCAACCCTTCCGATACGGAGACGCTTGTTGCGCTTGCGGGTGAGATAGGGCTTGACACGGCGCTTTTTGGTGCCGACCTCGTCTCACCGGAAATCGACCGGCGTTTGCACGAAGATTTTGCGTTGCGGCGCTCGCTCCATGTAGACAGTTTTCCCTCTCTCATCCTCGAACATCACGGCGATCAGGTATGGCTGGCCTGCGGCTACGAAGAAAAAGATGTCGTGCTCGATGTCCTTGAAGCCTCGCTACTGGCTTGAAGCGGTTTTCCATGACTCTGTGTACAGGTCGATAAAAGCGTCGAAAAACGCGCGTGTTTCGTTTTTTACCCCTTCCAGATAACCCGGTTCGAGACACCACGGCTGAAACGAAAAATAGTCGTAATACGGCGATGAGGTCCGCGTAAAGGTAAGCATCAGGGTGCGGCGGAGCTTTTCGGCATGATACCGGCCCCGGTGTAGTCCCATGGGATTGAACAGGACGGCATCTCCGGGTTGGAGCGATACACGCAGGGAGTCCGACAGACTGCGGGTATTGTTTGCTTGGCCGTCGGCTTTGCGGACTTGGTACTCTTCCGGCGTATCCCATCGACGATGCGAACCGGGTACGAGTTCCACGTCGTCGCTGGGGACAAGCGCGATTTGCATTTGAATCGACGTTCCGTTTATGTCGAGGTTTTGCAACGCTTTTTTTTCGGTCTCGTCGTTCGGCGTCCAAAACTGTGAATCCCGATGCCAGTTGCCATCGACGCTTTTCTCGGAAGGGTTGAAAAACAGGCTGGTACACCGGAACAGTGGTTCTTCGTTCAGAACGGCACGGGCGATGGAAAGTACACCGGAGTCGGCCACTGCATCGAGCAAAAAGGGTCTCCATTCGGGGTGTTCCCTAAAATACCCCGGATGGTTTAGATGTCTCATACACGTAGCGTTGGGATCGTCGCAGTCTTTGCCGTTTTCCGGATTGCATCGACGCCATATCGCCAAAATGCTTTCGCAGACCTCCAGCAGACGTTGTACCCGTTCGGGTTCGTGCAGACCTCGGACGATGACATAGCCTTCCTGTTGCCACTGCTCTCTCGGAGTCATCTCCGTCTCCTGTCGGATACGCTATGGATGCGGTATGCGTGGGTCGATCCAGCCGTACAGCAGATCGACCAACAGGTTGGCTCCCACGACCATAACCGCCGAAAAGATCACCACCCCCATGATCATGGGGGCGTCGAGGGTAAACACCGACTGAAGTGCCAGCGTGCCGATGCCGGGCAACGCAAAAACATTTTCGGTAAAGACCACGCCCCCGAGCAGTGTCGCCACATCGAGTCCGAGTACGGTAACCACCGGCAGGATGCCATTGCGAAGCGCGTGTTTAAAAAGGACGCGGGGTTCGGAAACCCCTTTTGCCCGCGCCACGCGTATGTAATCCTGATTGAGCGTTTCGACCATGCCGGTATGCACAAGACGGGCGTAATAGCCTGCGGTGACGATGGCAAGCGTCAGAGCCGGGAGCAGAATATGCTTCCATGAGGTCATGCCGGCAACGGGAAAAATGCCGCTTTTGTACCCCAAATAATACTGGAGCGTACGGGCCAGCCAGAACACCGGCAGCGAGATGGCTATCGTAGCGACGACCAGCACGCCCCGGTCCAGCGGACGACCTCGGTGCAGAGCGGTAAACGCGCCGATCGGCACGCTCAACGCCATCCACAGCACCACAGCGGTGACGGCAAGCGCGAGCGTGGTCGGCAGACGGGTCCCTATCGCCTCGGACACGCGCTCGCCGGTAACGAGCGAAACCCCCATGTCGCCTCGAATCAGCCGACCCAAATATCGCGCATACTGCGTGCTCAACGGGTCGTTCAGTCCCATTTCCTTGCGAATCCGGGCGACGGTTTCTGCGTCGGCGTTTGCGCCCGCATACACCCGAGCCGGGTCGGAGGGAACCGCGTGAGCGACAAAAAAAGTGATCGTCGTCGCTCCCCACAGCACCACTATGCCCCACAACAGCCGATAAAAAATACGCGTCGCCATTTGTCCCTTCACTCGATCCACATCCGTTCAAATCGGAAGGGCCACACAGGGTTTAGTTTAAGCCCTTTGAGCCAAGGCTGTCGGAGAATGTACATTTTGGGATGATAGAGAAACACCCAAGGCGCATCGTCTACGATCAAATCTTCTGCCTGACGGTATAACTCGAGCCGGGCGGTCATGTCGGTGCTGTGGGCCGCCTGACGCAAAAGAGCGTTGACCTGTGGGTTGTCGTAAAAAGCCACATTGTTGCTGTTGACCTCGGTAATCCGTTCTCCGTTAAACAAGACATCCAGAAAGTTGCTGGGGTCCGGATAGTCTTGATACCAGGCAAACGTGCCAAACGGAACCGTCCGGCGTCTTCCGAGCGTCTCGATCCGGGTTGCGCCGGTCACAGGTTTCAGTCCCGTTTTTATGCCTATCTTTTCCAAGTCCTGCTGAACGACCTGCGCGATTTTGGATTCGGTATCGTTTTGCGCAACCATTTGCAGTTCGGTTTCGAAACCGGTGGGAAACCCGGCTTCCGCCAAGAGTGCCCGCGCTTTAGGCGGGTCGTAGGCGTATCCGGTTCTGTCGGTTTTGAAACCGGGCATTCCGGGCGGAAGCACTCCCTTGGCGACAATCCCTCGGTCGCTGATGAGCCGCACGATCCGTTCGCGGTCGATGGCATGGTTGAGCGCACGCCGCACCCGCACATCGTCAAACGGGGGCATCTCCGTGTTGAGCGACAGATAGTACGTGGCGTTGAGCGGCTGTGATTCTACCTGCCGACTGAGCACCGGGTCTTTCATGACCCGCACGAAGTCGGGTGCGGGAATTCCGGTAGCCGTAATGCTGGCGATGTCGATCTCCCCGCGCTCGAACATCATCATGTGAAGCGTTTCGTCACCCCCGACTCGCACGTCGATCGATCGGAGTTTTGTATCCGCCCCGGTAAACGAAGGATTGGGTTCGAATCGCAAATACGTTCCGCGTTGCCATTTTTCAAGGACAAACGGTCCCGTTCCCACGGGGTGCGCAAAAAAATCCTGTGGATGTTTGGCCACTTCCTCCTTGGGGACGGGATACGCAAAAGGCATAGCCAGTACGTGCAGAAACGTCAGGTCGGGCTGTATCAATTCGATCCGAAACGTACGCGCATCAGGCGCGCTCAAGCCTTTCACCCGGTCCGCCTTTCCGTCTTGAAACACGCCGGCACCTTCTATGTTGCGAAAAAGCCACTGACCGGGCGAACGGGTGGCCGGATCGAGAATACGGGTCAGGGTATAGACGTAATCCTCCGCTGTTACAAAGCGTCCATTCGAAAACCGTATCCCCGGACGCAAGGTAAAGGTCAACACACGTCCGTCCTCGGAAATGCTCCAGCTTTCGGATTGCCAGGGAATCAAATCGAGATGGTCGTCGTAATCCACCAGTCCGTGAAACATGGTTCTTACCAACGGCCATGAAACCACGTCATAGGCTTCGGCCGGGTCCAGACTGTTTATATCGGACGGGATCGCCAGCCGCAACGTTTGGTCGTCGCCGGAAAGACGGGGTGCGGGACCGTCTCCGGCGCATCCCCAACCCAAAAAGCATGCAACCCAAAGTCCGGCCCATAAAAAGAACGTCCGGCTACCGGGTTCCTTTGACGTACGGGTCGAGCACATCCTGGAGTCCCTGTCCCAGAAGGTTGAATCCGACGACGGTAAACACGATAGCCATGCCCGGCACGAGCGTTAGATGGGGTGATACGATAAAGTAGGGCTGTGCTTCGGCGATCATGACACCCCAAGAGGGGGCCGGAGGTGGTACGCCGACCCCGAGAAAGCTGAGTCCCGCATCCAAGAGCACCGTATTGGCGGTATTGAGCGAAGCCAGCACAATCACCGAAGGCGCTATGTTGGGGAGAATATGCCGGGTGATGATGCGAAGATGCGAACACCCGACCGCCGAAGCCGCGTCGATAAAGTCGCGCGCCCGGACGGCCATCACCTGCGCTCGGACTACCCTGGCGATCCATGTCCAGCTTATAAGCCCGATCACCAGAAGGATGCTGACCATGCCCCGTTTGAGGGTAAAGTCAAAAATATGCCAATCGAACATGGTGGGGTGAAGATGTATAACACGCCCGTCCATAAGCCCGGCAAGGGCGATGGCGAGCAGCAACCCCGGAATGGTGATCATGACGTCGGTGATGCGCATGAGCAAAGTGTTTACCCATGTCCCGAAATACCCGGCCAGCAACCCGACCGCAACACCGATGCCGACGGCGGTACACATGGCTATGACCCCCACCGTCAGCGAGATGCGGGATCCGTGTACGACACGGCTCAGGACATCGCGTCCCAGCATGTCAGCACCGAGCAGGAAGGAACCTCCGGGCGCGACAGGAAGTCCGTCGGCGTCCAGACCGGTTTCGAACTGGATAAGAGGATCGTTTAGAAGACCCGTGTCCGTAAGCACAGGAGCGAAAACGGCCAACACACCGAGAAAGCATATCATACCACTGCCGATTTGAATCAACCGGTGACGCAGTATCGAGCGCCACAGAGAGCCAGACAGGGCGAACGCGGTTTTGGAAGAAGCGACGGAGTCTTTTACGACGCTGGGCGGCATGGACGGAAAGAGTGAAAGATAAAGTGGGAGGATAAAGGACGACGCGGTCTTTAAGATAAAAAAAGAGGGCCGCCATTGGCAAGCCCTCTTTGGTGTATCCTGAGTCGTTATCCGACGCCTACCGACATCAGTATTTTACCGATCACCCATAGGCTTTGGTGGATTTGACGGGAACAGGTTTGCCATTCATAGCCGCATCGAGCGCCATCTGCACGTAGTTCTTTGCGGACGTCACGTCGGCACGGTTGGTCGTCGGTTTGTCGTCGATGGCGCCCATATAGATGAGCGTACCTGCCGGATCGATAACATACATGTGCGGTGTGTTGGTTGCGCCGTATAGATGCCCCACTTCGCCGGAAGCGTCAATCAGATACCCGGCAACATGCGTTCCCGTCTCTTTGATCCGCCGCTCGATTTCCTGGGATGCATAATTTCCCTGTTCGCCCGGCGCTGAAGAGCAGATCGCCAGCCATACTACGCCTTTTTCCATGTATTTCTTCTGAAACGCCTACATGTTGCCTGTGGCATAGTGTTTTACATCGAACGGGCATTCATAGTTGATCCATTCGAGCACTACGTATTTGCCTTTGAAATCCGACAAGGAAACTTTTTTCCCTTTATGGTCGGTCAGGGTAAAATTGGGCGCGGTCTTGTCTATGGCTATATTTCCCGCGACACCTGTATCCGGTTTTTCCGTCAACAGCAACGCCGCGAGGCCAAGCCCGGTCAGACTTCCCCTCAGCCATTTTTTCATACTTCCCTCCTTTTAGCGCCGTGCCGTATGGCCGACTTTTATGTCCTCAAGCGCCTCCAACACGATGCCGGGCGTGAGAATCTCCGGCAATATCTTTGGCGTTTCGGACGGGTCTCCGAAATACAGAACATATAAAGGAACACTGTTACGACCAAATCTTGCCAACGCTGCGGTAATTTCCGGGTCGCGCGAGGTCCAGTCCGCCTTGAGCGCAGTGATCTTGAGCCGTTCGAAAGCATCCACTACATCGGCGTTTTGGAGCGCAACCCGTTCGTTGACTTGACAACTTAAACACCATGCTGCGGTAAAATCTACAAAAACGGGGTTGCCGTTGGTCAACAGTTCGTTCAGTTTCTTGTCGCTGTACGGCTCCCATTTTAGCCCTTTGGACGGACCTGAGTTTGCCACGTTCGGGTTTGCCGTTTCGGCCTGTAGAGCGGATGACAGGGTAAATCCGACCCCGGCTATGGCCAAGATCGTCGAGACGGCCCAGGCGGTCATGCGGCTGCGGCTGGTCGCCGCCACGCTCCCCCATTTTCCGAGCACCCATCCCGCCATTCCCAACACGACCAGCGTCGCCAACAGCATGGCCACAAGATCGGGACCGGTCTGGAGGCCAAGCACCCAGGCAAGCCATACGACCGTTGCCATCATGAGAAAACCCATGAACTGTTTGAAAGATACCATCCAAGCGCCGGGTTTAGGCACAAAACGCAAAAGTGCCGGAACCGACGACAGCAACATATAGGGTGCGGCCATGCCAAGACCGAGCGCTCCGAAAACGGATAGCGCCAGCATGGTGGACTGCGTGAGGGCAAACCCCAGCGCCGGCCCCATAAAAGGCGCGGTACAGGGCGTCGCCACCACGGTCGCCATCACGCCGCTTACAAAGACGCCGCTCAACCCGGCGCCCCGGTCCAGCTTTCCGCCTGCGTTGGCCAGCGACGTGCCGATCTCGAAAACGCCAAACAAACTCAATCCAAACAAAAAGACAAACGCGGAAAGCAAAATCAGAAACGCCGGGGACTGAAGTTGAAAGCCCCACCCCAACTGCTCACCTCCGGCGCGAAGCGCAAGCAGTGCGCCGGCCAGCGCAAGAAAAGAGAGCAGGACACCAAGTGTAAACACCACACCGTGTTGCCAGCCATTCGTGTGTTTTTCACCCGCCTGATGCACAAACCCCAGCACCTTGATCGACAGCATAGGCAACACGCACGGCATGAGATTGAGGATGATCCCACCCGCAAAAGCGAACAGCAACGCGGCCCAGAGATTTTCCAATTCCCCGGCGGTCCCAGAAGCAGGCACCGGGCCTACGAAACCGGTAACGGGCGGAACACGTGTAACAGCCCCGGCCGCAATTTCCATCGCCCGCTCGGACCCCGCACCGCGCCAGCCGGGGGAGGCAACCAGCACACCTTCTACTTTCTCCGGCAGTGCACTCAGCAGAGACGATTTACGCAGACGCAGGAGATAGCCATTTTCGGTGCGGTAAAGCCGTTGTGGCGCCGCATGGTCGATGATCGTGTCGATGTATGGAAAAAAAGAAACCTTCGTCAGTCCCGATTCCAGTCCCGCAGGCGGTAGGGCGTGTAGTTCCACTAAACTGTCGCTGGCCGTAATATCAAATTTCCAGTCGCCCTGTGGAATGGGCAAGGCGGCCCGGGTTCGTGCAAAACCCGCCGGCCACCGGGTATCGGGTTGCGCAGGCTCGGCTTTGACCGGAAGACGCAGACCGTATCCCGCCTCACCCGGCAAACAGATGTCGGTACATACCAGCCACGAGGCCAACGCCTGAATATCCACCTTGTCACCCGGCTTCAGCCCGGCAGGCGGAACGATCCGGGTAAGCAGAAAAATCTCGCCTTCATATCCATAGCTTACCAGGGGCGGCAGACGGATTTCTTCGGGATACGGCCACTGGATAGGGCCGGCGATAAACCCATCGGGTAGCGTCCACTGAATCGAAGTGGACATGCCGGAGTCGCCCGGATTGCGCCAATACGTATGCCACTTGTCGTCCATTTTAAGCCGGAGCGCCATGTAAAACGGCTGACCGGGCTGTATGGACGAAACCTCGGAAACCAGTTCGCTCTCCATGTAATCGGTGCGCACCGGCTGAGCGGATACCGAGGTCGAAACAATCAACGCAAACAAGATAGATAAGATACGAGACATAGTTCGAAAGGTTGAGGTTTGAAGGATGAAAAACATACCAACCACTATAACTCTAAGATAATACAAACGGTTCCTGCGTGGTACAATTTGTTGCCATCCCTACGCCATCCATATTACCGTATTAATCGTAATTAGCATCCCGATGATCAGCCCGTCCGACCATCCAAAGACAAAACGAAGATATTCGGTACGTGCCGTGCGAAACCCGAATCCCTTGGATTCCAGCGCCATTGCCAGCAGGTCGGTGTCGCGGATGGCGTAGACAAAGATGGGCACGAGTAGCGGAATGTATTTGGGAATACGCTGAACCAGATTGCCCGATTTGAGGTCCAGCCCACGTGATTGCTGTGCCTGCACAATAATACCGATGCGGGAAAAAAACAAGGGCACCAGACGGAACGCGAGCGAGAGGGCAAAACTGACAGGAAAGGGAAGCCCAAGCGCGCGGAGTCCGTAAGAAAACTCCTCCACTCGTGTACAGGTAACAAATATCATACCGGAGAGCAACATGGTGTTGAGTCGAAACGCCATAGCCACGCCAAACTCGATGGACTCACGGGATAAGGTAAGCGGTCCTGCGGTCCAGAACGGATCCCCGACCCTTTTGAACAACGACCAAGTAATGCAACTAAACAGCATGACCGTGATCACGAGCGGCAGGATACGCCGGATATTGCGAAAAGCACGTCCCGTTGCCGTTAGCGTCAATACACCTGTCAATACGATAAGTTGTTGCCACGCTTCGGTCAGCGCAACCGTCATCACCAACATCAAAAACAGTCCGACGATCTTGGTCGCCGGGTGTATCCGGTGTAGTACGGTATCGTATGGAAGATAGAGAAACATAGGTCGGGATTCCGTAGAAACAGGGGAGCGTGGGGGTATCTTTGATCGGAATTATTTCTCTAGACGCGAGACGAGTTCTTCCACCGACCGAGCTTCGACACCCAGCAGACGCCCGATACGCACCACTTCCGGCGCTTGAAGAGCCAAAGACGCCAACAGACCGGGGTCTCTGAAACAGGCGTAGACGTCGCCATCGAGCACGACGTGTCCACCCTGCATGACGATGCACCGTTCCGCATACTCGGCCACGACCCACATGGTGTGTGTGACCATGATGACGGTCACACCGGTGCGGTTGAGCTTTCGAACAAGATTCAAAATCGCGGTCTGCCCGTGATAGTCGAGACCGGTCGTGGGTTCGTCGAGCACGAGAATGACCGGTGTCGTAGCGAGCACGGAGGCCAAGGCAAGCTGTTGACGCTCGCCTTTGGTCAGCGCAAAAGGGTCGTCGTTTTCGCGTCCGGCAAGTCCTACGATTTCCAGCGCATGACGAACCCTTCCGTCGATTTCGTCCGTAGAAAACCCGTAGTTTTTGGGGCTGAACGCCACTTCTTCACCCACCGTATCGGCAAAAATCTGGTGGTCCGGATTTTGAAACACATATCCGACATGACGACCCAATTCCGGAAGCGCCCAATCGCGGGTATCTTTTCCGAGCACCTTTACCGAGCCTTTGCTCGGAAGATGAAGCGCGTTGAAATGTTTGACCAGCGTGGTTTTTCCACATCCGTTTTGCCCCACGACCGCAACAAACTCGCCGCGGTGCAGGGTCAGCGAAACGTCCGACACCGCTGTGCCGCCGCCCGCGTAACGGTGGGTAAGCCCGTTGATCTCGATAATCGGTTCGAAGGTGCTAACCGGTGTTGCCTGCGGTGCGGGCGGCGGCGCAGCGCGCCACCCGGCCCGGCGGACGGCTTCTGCCGTGTCTTCCACGCCAAGCGATTCCGAGGGGAGACCAAGTTTGCGCAACAAGACCGTGGTCTGAAGCGGACGCACGCCCAATCCTTCCAAAAATTCCGGGTCGACCAGCGTGTCGGACGGTGGTCCGCTACGCACAATACGTCCGTCGGACACGATCACAAGACGGTCGGCCAGGATGACGTGCTCGGTTTCGTGTTCGACCAGTACGATCCCTTTGATTTCGTTTCTGAGCGCGGCGCACAACGCAAAGATGTCGCGTTTTCCGATCGGGTCCAGATCGGTAGTGGGTTCGTCCATCACCAGTACCGAAGGCCCCCCTGCCAGCACGGAGGCGATAGCGAGTCGTTGTTTTTCTCCGCCGGACAGCGTCGAGGGGTCACGCGCGCCAAAGCCTGTCAGCCCGACTCGTTTTAGCGCTTGATCCACACGGGGGCGCATTTCGGTAGGAGAAACGGCGAAGTTTTCCAGCGTAAAAGCTACTTCCAATTCGACGTTGGTGGAAAACAACTGGGCTTCGAAGTCTTGAAAAACCAGACCGATCCGCTGTGCCGTCCGGTATACGGAACGGGGATCGACCGGTTCGCCCATCACCGTCATCTCTCCGATCAGGGTGCCTTTGGTAAAGGCGGGAATCAGCCCGTTGAGACAGCGACAAAACGTGGATTTGCCCGCTCCCGTTGGCCCCATGATCGCGATAAATTCCCCCGGATGATGCCGATAGGAGACGTTTTGCAGGGCGGGACGCGAAGCGCCACGATAGGTAAAGGTCAAATCGCGGATGTCGATGACGGAATTCGTCAAAGGGTAAGGTATTTACAGGGGTGAAGGGTGTGCATAGCTTTGGGAATGATAGAACGGTTCACGAGATGATAATTTTTCCTTCTTTGCTCTGTCAAGCAATTTCCCACTGAATGGACCATGACGAACACGTTGCGCGAAGCTTTTGGCAACCGATTGTTGTATATCGACGCGGATAGGGAATATACGCGCCGGTTTCGGGAAGTCATGACGACGGCAGGCTATGAGGTGGATGTCGTGGCAAACAGCGCCGAAGGGTTGAGTTTGTGCAACGGCAAGCTCTACAACGTGGTCGTGGTGGAATACAGGATGCCTGCCATCGACGGTCTTGAGGTGGTCCGGCGGCTGGGGCTTATGGGGCCGGTTCCAGCGACGGTCATGCTTACGGCCTACGGGTCTGAGACCGTTGCGGTAGAGGCTATGAAACTGGGGGCCAGCGATTATGTCATCCGGGATGCCGAAGAAAAATATCTCGAATCGTTTCCGGCCATCATACACCGGATCCGCCAGAATCGTCTGCTGATCGAAGCCAAGAGACTGGTGGAGGACAGCCAGCAGGCCATTATACAGGGATTGCGTGCTGTCGTTTCGGTAGCGGACCAGTTGATCCGTATCGATGAGATGGGCGTTTTGTATCGGCGCACGATAGAACTTGTCCGAGACCGGCTTGGTATGGACCGTGTCGCGTTGTATCTCTTTGGAGACGACCAGACGGCCATACACGGCACGTTTGGCGCAAACCGCCACGGCGATATCGTGGACGAGCGCGGGTTTTCGGAACCTATAAATGACGAGTGGGAGCGGAGCGTCAAACCGTCACGGCGTATGAGCGATTTTCAATGGACGCTTTCCAGCGGACCGTACCGAGAGTGGGACGGGCAGGTCTATACGGTTTTCGGGGACGGATGGAGGGTCAGTACGCCTATTCTTTCCACGCGAGGACCGGTCGGAGTACTCATGAACGACACGGCCGTATCGGGGGTTTCGATTGACGATGTAAAACAGGAAATTCTGGTTGTTTTTTGTTCGGTGTTCGGGAGCATCATAGAACGCAAGCGCGCCGAAGCGGAGCTTCAGACCGCCAACGAAGTACTCGAACAGCGCGTGGCGGAACGTACGCGGGTGCTGGTTCAGATGAACAGAGAACGCCAGCACTTGTCTCGTCGATTGCTGGAAGTGCAGGAGACCGAACGGCGGGCGATCGCACGCGAACTCCATGACGAAATCGGCCAAGCGATGACCGCCGTCAAGATGAACCTTCAGGCCTTGGGTATGGTGGGGCCGTCCACCCCGCAGTTAGAGGACGCCATGAGCATCAAGGAGGGCTCGCTCCAGCAGGTGCGTAATTTATCGCTCAACCTGCGTCCTTCCATGCTGGACGATCTCGGTCTCGTTCCGGCCCTGCGCTGGTATCTGGACCGTCAGTCGCAGCGTGCGGGTCTGAAAGCCCATTACGCCGCCGACGAGTTTATCGAACCTATCCCCCCTGAAATCGCTTCCGCTTGTTTTCGGGTGGCACAGGAGGCGCTTACCAACGTCATCCGTCATGCGCGCGCCGAAAACGTTTTTGTCGAACTCCGGCAGGGCGAGAGCGAGTTGATTCTCATTATCCGCGACGACGGTATCGGTTTCGATGTCAACAGGGCTATGGAGCGGGCGGCGAAAGGCGCCAGTCTCGGGGTGCTCGGCATGCAGGAGCGTGTTCATCTGCTGGACGGGGAAATCAATATCGAGTCGGTTCCGCCGCTGGGCACCGAGGTGTGGGTCCGCATCCCGTTGCCGGACGACAAGGCGGAAACGTCCGAAAGGAGCATGGCAGACGATGCCCATTCGCATACTACACACGGATGATCATTCACTGATTCGCGCCGGTGCTCGCGCATTGCTCGAAACCCTGCGCGACCTTGAGGTCTTCGGAGAGGCGAGTGACGGCCGCATGGCGCTCGAACTCATCGAAAAAAAACGCCCTGACCTCGTGTTGATGGACATCGGCATGAGCGGCATGAACGGACTCGAAACCACGGTCCGGATCAAAAAAGACTATCCCGGTACAAAGGTGATCATTCTTTCCATGCACTCTTCGGAGGAGTATGTCTGGCAGGCGCTTCGTGCAGGGGCAAACGGCTACATGCTCAAGGATTCGGGGTTGGCCGAACTCGAAACGTCGATACGCACGGTTCTAAACGGGGAAACGTATCTGACACCATCCATCAACAAAAAAGTGGTGATGGACTACATGAGCCGAATGGAAACGGAAAAATCGCCCCATGAGCGGCTTACGCGGCGTCAGCGCGAAGTTCTTCAGTTGCTTGCCGAAGGGAACACGGTAAAAGAAATCGCTTGGGAACTCAATTTGAACGTCAAAACCGTAGAAACGCACCGCGCCCAGTTGATGGATCGTCTTGATATACACGACATACCGGGGTTGGTGCGTTATGCCATTCGCATGGGTATCATCGAGGAAGATCGATAAACCGGTTTTGTTCCCGCAAACGCAACACCCCCGAATCCGTCATCGTAATCGGAAACGGGACGGGGCGTCCACCTTCCAGTTGTGACTGATAGATTCCCATTACCATTTCGAGCGAACGCCGTCCGACGCGCCCGTCGCTGCGTAGCGATGCTTTGTCTTCGAGCGTGTCCATAAGCTCTTCAAGTGCGACAATATAGGTAGACACCGGCACAGGCCGTTCGATCGGCTGGGGTTCGAGTTTATACCATGCAAAACCACTGGCCGGTTCGGTGATGTCCGGCACAGACCGGCTCCAAGCAACTTGTTCTCCGGTCATTCGGATAATACCGTCGCTTCCACGTAACTCGAAACCCGCGTCGGTGTAGTGGGTAAGTTCGGAGCAGTGGATGACGCCGGTAGCTCCGTTTTTGAATTTCATAAACGCCGCTGCAAAATCCTCCACCGCATAAGGCCGCCGTCGCTGTTCGGCCATGCCCGAAATCCATGCTGCTTCACCGGCATACATGTCCATGAGATCGAAAAAGTGGGTAAAGTCGTGGAGCAGAGGACCTTCGTTTTCACTGCGCCACGAGGGCGCGGGTTTGCCGCCGTCGATATGACAGGAGAGCGTGTTGAGTGTTCCTATCGCGCCGTCAGCGAGCAATTTGCCTGCAAGCAGCCACTCCGGAGACCAGCGACGGTTGTGGTTGATCTGTAGCAGAACACCCGCCCGGTCGCAAGCGTCTATCATGGCGTCGCATTCGGCCAGCGAAAGCGCCATGGGTTTTTCGCAAACGATCGCCCGCGTGGAGGCAAACCGGGCGCATTCGACCACCATTTCGCAATGGAGTTCGGGGTGCGTGGCGATGATGCAAATATCGGGGCCGATCTCTTCCAGCATGCGGGTCAGATCGTGGTACAGCGCCGTAACGCCAAAATGTCGGCCAAAGACGTCGAGTTTTTCTTTGCCCCGGTTTACACCCGCGACAAGACGCCCGCGTCCGGTTTGGACGACCGCCTCGGCATGATTGTCCGGCAGGTCGCCGAAATTGAACTGACACCCTACGCGACCGGTTCCGATAAGCGCCACGCGATACATCCCTACCTCCCTTTATACCGTCGTTTCGTCGAGGGGGAACTCGATCCGTACGTTTCCCCTTTTCTGCGAAGCGAGAAAGCCGAGTATGATTTCGAGCGTTATCCGTGCGGCATGGGGCGGCGAAATCGTCTCGCCGCCATGTTCCACGACATGGATGAGTTCGCGCACCGCAGCGACCGCGTTGGACTCGGTACGGGGTTCGGGCGCTACGATGCGAACCCCGGAACCGGCATTTACGTGCATGACGTCGTCATCTACGAAAATCCATCCCTTGGTGCCGGTCAGTTCGAACCCCGTCCGTGCCGCCGTACCTTTGGAACCGTTGTAAAACGCGCGTACTCCGTTTTCGAAGTGGATAAAACCGGAACAACCCGGTTCGAGATCGGCGTTTCTACCCCCGTCACCCCGATAAGGCCAGTAGTCTTCGTATCCTTCGTCGAGTTCGGCAAATACCCAGGCAGGCTTTGATCCGGCAAGAAAACAGGTCATGTCGATGATATGCGTGCCATTTCGGAACAGGATGGCGCGGGGACCGCCAAAACTTACCGTAATACGCCGTAGATCGCCTATTTCTCCCTGTTCCACGAGGGTTTTCGCTTGACGGAAAATAGGCACCCAGCGTCTGGTATGGTTGATCGTCATGGGTACGTTGCGCCGTGTTACCGCGTCGATCATCCGGTCCGCATCCGCAAGGTTGGTTGCGATGGGTTTTTCGCAGTATATCCCGCGCACACCGTTTTCTGCGGCATGGACGACGATGTCCGCATGACGGTTGTCCGAAGTGACGACGCTCAGAAGGTCGGGGCGGCACTCGGTGATCATTTCACGAAAATCGGTATAGCCTTTCAGATCGGGAAAAATGGGAGACCAGAGACCGAGCGTGTCGTCCACCCGTTCGCGAACTAGGTCGCACACCCCCACGACGCGGGTGGATGAGATGGCGGCATACGCCGGAAGATGGGCGTGTGGCATGATAGAGCCAAACCCGGCAGGGCCATGTTCCAGTGGTTTTCCTGCGCCGATGCCGGTCAGCCCTACTACACAGACGGTATAGGTGTTTTGATTCATACGTTCCTTTCCATGCTCCGGTTTATCTCCCAAACGCAGTGAGCGTCTCTTTTGCCTTTTGTGTCAACATCGCCAAGTCTACACCGATGGTGATCCACTGAAACCCCTGCTCGATACGAAATTTGTTGAGTTCGATACTGCCGATGGCGTATCCGCCGGGCACGCCGAGCGCTTTT
>VGJU01000051.1 GCA_016867335.1 Candidatus Zixiibacteriota bacterium
ATACGTATGTTCATATCGGTCTAAACCTGGTCCACGTCCACACCGACGAGGGAATCATCGGTATTGGATGGGGCGGTGGAACCGCTGCAGGACGCCCGGGCGAGGTGGTGAGCGTACTGGTCGAACATTACAAACAGGCCCTGATCGGGGAAGACCCGTTTGCCTATCGCCGGCACTGGGACGCTATGTGGGAACCGAAAATCGTGGGACGCCGCGGCATGTCCACACAAGTGCTCAGCGCCATCGACATCGCACTCTGGGACCTCATGGGCAAAATACTCGGAACGTCCGTACACCGGCTATTAGGCGGATACACCAACCGTATCCCCGCCTACATCGCCGGCGGGTATTACGAAGAAGGCAAAGGACTCCGCGAACTTGCGGGTGAGATGGAGGAAAATCTGGCACTCAACGCGCGGGCGGTAAAAATGAAAATCGGAGGGGTTCCGATCCCCGAAGACGTCGAACGGGTGCGTGTCGTACGCGAAACCGTAGGGCCGGACATCAAGGTCATGGTGGACGCCAACAATGCGTATACGGCCTACGAAGCCATCGACATGGCACGGAGGATCGAAAAGTACGACATCTTCTGGTTCGAAGAACCCGTTGCGCCCGACGACTATCGCGGACACGCCGACGTGGCACGCGCTACGTTTATTCCGGTGGCGACCGGGGAAAACGAATACACGCGATATGGGTTTCGAGATTTGATCGAACACCGTTCCGCGGCCATCTACAACGCCGATGCCCAGATCCTCGGAGGCATCACCGAATTTATGAACGTCGCTGCGCTTACCGCCGCATACGATTTCCGTATCGCCCCGCACGGCGCGCAGGAAATCCATGTCCATCTGGCCGCCGCCATCTCGAACGGGTTGATCCTCGAGGTCTATCGGGAGACGGTGGACCCCATGCGGGGGCGGATTTTCAAAAATCCACTGCCCATCGATGCGGACGGATGCGTGACGGTTCCCGATCGGCCCGGACTGGGTGTCGAGCCGGATTATGCGCTTTTGGAGTCGTATCGCGTGGGATAGACGGTCATTTGCGGATACGGAATATCGCCTCTGCGGTTCCAAGCCACAGGTGTTCGTCGTCTTCGTCGAGCGTGTGTATGACGTTTCGGCCCGGCAGGATGGATGCCTGTTCGCGAAGTATTAAACCGGCAGGGGGCAGGTCGTACAGGTCGGAAAATCGTTGCGTGTCCGTGTCAAACCGGTACGACAGTCCCCGGCCTGCTGCGCGAAAGTCTACACGCATCGCTCCGTTTGCCGCAAGCGACAGATACCCCTCCGATGCGGAAAGCGCGGCGTCAGGCAACGGGGCATGGTGCTCGTATCCCAGCGTGCCGTTTGCCGAAACCCGGTAGGCCAGCAGAAACGCCGAAGTCAGCAACCACAACCGCTCTCGCTCCCGGACAATAGCGCGAACCCCATGCCGGTCGGTTCCGATTCCCGCGACCGTATCCCATAGGCTGTCCGGGGTTCCGGCGAAATCGGAACCCGTATACCGTCGGATCACGCGAAGTGTATCTTTCGGCTCCGGACGCGCATATCGTATCAAGCCGACAGGGGTGAGCATCCACAACGAGGAACTGTCCGAAGCCACCGCCGCAACGTGGTGATCCGAAAAACGACTGTGATACAACGTCCGTAGACGCGCAGGATCGTCCCGGAAACGGATCTCCACCCGTCCCTCCCGTTCGTGCCAAAACCACTCGTCTTCACGAAAACGTAACGACGTCGGGGTTTCCTCGTCGTCCGTTTCCTCCCACCGGTTTCTTAGGTCCAGTGTGTAGGTGTGTCCATCCTCAGTTGCGGAGATAAGTCGTCCGTTGCGGTTTACACCCAGCCGTACGACGTCGCGCAGACGTCCGCCCGCGACATGCACGGTGGCATCCTCCAGATGAATACGCTCTCCGGACGGATAGTGGATAACACCATCCGGAGTGGCGGCCCACAGCGCGTTATCGTAGAAAACCAAATCTCGGACCCTGTCAAAAGAAAAACGCCGGGTAGAGTCGATATCCGCCGGAACCCATTGTCCTTCGGCGGTAAGGATGTCGAGACCAAGACGGAAATCGGAGACCACGCTGCCGGCATATTGTTCGTCGCGCACCCATAGCCAGTAAGGGGTTTCGACAACGGGCAGGCGAAGAAACGGGTTTTCGTCTGAGTTTACGGGCGATGTCGCCCATGTCGCCGGATCCAATTTTCGAACGGTGTCGTTGTGGTTTCCTCGCCGAAAAAATGTGGGTGCCGAAGTCTCTTTTCCGTTTCGACGGATATCCGTGACATCGCGAAATTCGCTCCCCCACAACGGCGCGAGTTTTCCGGGATCGAGGATGCCGATCAGCGGGTATCGACAGATACCGGCTTTTGTGGCAAGCCATATATGTTCTCCGTCGATGCTCATGTCCAGGACATCGTCAAAGTCGAATAGCCCCCCCGACAATCCTATGTGTTGCCATACGTCATCCGCGCGCATCTCAATGGTTACCGCCGGCAGGTTGGGTTTGTCGCCCTCCGCGCGTCGTCGGCCTCTCCAAAGACCGTCGTCAAACAGCGCTCGGTAGACAAAACGGTCGCGGATGCGGATTCCGTCTGCACCGGAGGGCGTCACGACCAAAAAACGTCCGGACGGGTCGTACCGGAGAATGTCGCTTGCGTCGGCGCGGCGGATAAGAAGCGTGGCAGGCGTGTTGCCTTCCGTCACGACCGTCATACGGTCCGCCGTATCCGGTGGGGAAAACACACGCAGACTGTCGATGTTGAGATACCCCTGATACGCGGGATACGCGGCAACACCCGCCGCCGTAAACAACCACACCGCCCCATCAAACCATGCCTCATCGGTAAATCGGTCGAACGCGAACTCGCCGTCCGACCATGTCAGTCGCCGCTCTACGCCTTGCGCGTCCCGGTATGTGCCATCCACCGTCTTTCGCACCAGATCGTGAGTCCACGTCCAGAACGGCGTATGCACAGGTTGTCGCAGTATGGGTCGCTCGGCAGGCGATGCGCGTCTCCATGCGCCGCCGGGGTCTTTGGCAAAATCCGCTTCTCCGATCCGGCAATACAGGGTGTCCCCGCGTACATGGATCGCCGAAACGGAAGGTCGGTCTCGGCCCGCTATCCGGGTTTCATAAGGCAACGAAGCGAGCGGGAGCGCATAGGCGGAAAAGGGATACCGCGCCACGCCGCCCGATGTGGCGATCCATACCTCCTTGCCGGCAACGGCAAAACCACGTAGATCGTCAAAGTCGAAACGGCCGTTTTGTAAAAAAACTCATGGCGACCACCGCGACCGGTCAGATATTTGCTTACCCGTCCGGTAGTGCGGTTTTTTTCCCATCGCCAAATACCGTCGTCGATAAGGATTTCCGTATGGGTCGGAGTGTCGTTCCTGCCGAAAGGGAAAGGGACAATCCGTTGTCCGTCTTCGACATAGACAGACATTTTCCGGTTTCCATCCGGCGACGACACCCAAAGCCGGATCGTTCCTGTGATCTCCTGTTCGCCGGATACCGTGGATCGCTCGGAGAGATTAGGACCGGGGGAGAGCGTTCCATCCGTCAGCGCAAGATTCGATCCTTGCGGATATCGGACCAACAACCCGTCGGCAACGACAAGCAGATCGGAGCGAAGCGGAACTACTCCCCGGACGGTATCGAAACGAAATCGCCATACGCGAGGGTCGTCGTCAAACACGGAAACGTCCGTAAGCACCGGATCGCGGAATCTGGGTATCACCCGGCTACCATCGCGGACCCATTGCCACAGCGCCGTATCTACAAGCATCCGTTCCGGAGGGGATGTGCGCAAGGTTTGTATGTTTTCCGGCAGCGGTTCAGGATCGGCTCCCGTCTCCTCGATACGTCGCCATTCTTCAACGGCGGGTACCCATTCGTATACCGCGCCGGAGGTCAAGGCAAACAGCCCACCGTCCCCTGTGGCAAGTCGCGCCACGTCTCGTCCATCGGGCAGGGAGAGCACGCGCCATGCGCGGGTAGAAAAAACATAGCGCAATATCCGCCGGTCGGTGGCAAGCCATATCGCGTCACCCGTCTCCATCGCGGTTACGATCCGCTCTTCGGGTATTCGCTCCGGGGCGGTCTGCCCAAAGGCCAGGGTCGTGCGTCCGGTTTTTGCGTCCAGCCGATACAGACCGTCGGGACGGGCATACCACAACCGATCGCCCGCGCCGGAGACAGGACCGGTGTCGCGGTCGATCAGGCGCCCATCCATCCAGAGCGCGCCGTCGAATCCGTTGCCTCCGGTCCGGTACACGAGTTTTCCTGAAACGGGGGTCAGATGGGTAGGCGCGCCGGTATTTCCCATGTCGATCCGCGCCGACGCCTCCCATGTATGCGTGGTCATGTCGTACCGCTCTATGTATCGATCTCCGGCCGCGTAAAGATATTTTCCGTCGGTTCCGGCGCGTCGGATGTCCGCATCGCCGAGCAGGGCCGCGCCACCGCCGATAAGCGGAAAAGTGCCGGGCACATACAGCGCGTTGTCACTGGTTTGATAAATCTCCTGATACCCGACATGCCGGATATCGACGACATTGCGATGCGGAATATCGGGCGGGCTGTCCCAACGGTGACGAAGCAGGTCGTAGGTCAGTACACGCCCGTCGGCGGTGACGAAATACAGCGCCGCACCGGACCGGTCCACCGCCACGGGAACAAAACCGGGTTCCGGCGCTTCGACCCCCGACAGCATCACATCGGCGCGATGGTTGGTCTCGTTAAAGGCCGTGATCGTCCTGCCGTCGAGCACAAGCAGATATCCCCATGGAGTAGGCATCATCCGGACCGAGTCGGCCTCCACGTTGTAATACCGGACAAATTGTTCGTAGGGCGCAACGGCGTGATACAGCCCGTTTCCTGCCAGCGCCGCCACCGAACCGGAATAGGGGTTGAAAACCAGTTCATCGACGGCCGAAGGAAGAGGACGCGGAAGCGACTGCCAGACATGGGCGGTTTTGTCGTATCGCAAGATCATGCCGTCCGCCGTGCCGAGAAACAGGTGCGTGGGGGATTGACACGCGGCGGTGATGTCGCGTTCGTCTAAGTCCGAGGGTCTTGGATCCAGCAGGGTGACGAGTGAGTCGGGCGACGCGCCCTCTGAACGCCAGAGGCGTTTCCACAAGGCCATACTGTCGGATCGGCGTGTAAATCGCGCTCCGATCTTCCCCGATCCGGTGAGAAAATAGACACCGTTTTCCGCTCCCTGAAATGTCCTGACGTCTGCAAACTCCTCGAAAAAACCGACGACAGAAGGTGTTTTTTCGGGGTTTATGACGTCTTTGAGCAGGTATAACCCAGTTTTTGCGCCGACGTAGAGATGTTCGGTTCGGGGGTCGAAAAAAACACTCGTGATGTCGATGTTTGGCAGGACCGGTTGCCATGCGCGTGTATCGAGACGGTAGACGAAAAGTCCGTGGTCACTCGTGCCGACCCAAAGGACGTCACCCTGTTGCGCCGCCGCACTCATGGCGTCGGGCGGAAACGGCATCGACATGGAACGTCCCACGGGTTCAGGGCGTCCGGTGTTCGAGATGCGTCCGAAACTGCCCGAGGCGCCAAGATACCAGACGGTCCCGTCTGTCACTTCCACGTCTACCACGACCGGGTTGGCAGAATCGGCGACGGTGACGTGGCGCAGCATGACGGATTCCGCTTGGTGGAGACCGTCCGATGTTCCAAACTAGAAGGTTTCCTCGCGGTTGCCGGGACGAACGGTGTATGTCCGAATACCGTCACCGTCCGGAAATGCCTGCCATGCGCGGCGACGTAGGTCGTAGACGGCCATGCCGCTGTGTCGTGTGCCGACGCCTACAAGGTTCCCGCTTTTCGCCGCGACGGTCATCGTGTCGTTTCCCTCACCCCGCAGGGTTTGGGAACCGAAAACGACGTGCCATTCCCCTGCAGTTTGAGCCAAGACGCCGCCTTGGTCCGTCAACGCCCATGTCTGCCCCAACCCGGCGTCGTCCGGTTTGATATGGGAAATCGCGTAACGGGGCGATGCGGTCTCTCCGGCGGGCGTCGTGGTGTGCCACAACCGGGTGCGTGGATCGTAGACATGCAGACCGTTTTCTTGGGTGCCGGCAATCAAGAGCCCCCCGACCGCGCGCAACGCGGTCACGGGTTTTCCCGGTGCGTCGTACCGGACACCCCAGCGGGAATCGGTAAGACGTTCCGTCGCGGGATGGCTTAATACCCCCGTGAAGTCAAGCGCCGTGTATACCAGTCCCGTTATCAGTAGTCCCCCGCCCAAAACCGCTACGGTGGAGGCCGCCCAGAAAACATCTTTGCCGCGTGCGGCGATTTGCAAGGAACGCGCCAAAACCCCAACAACCTGACGTTTCGACTCATCGCAGCGATTTTCGGCCATGTTGCGGAATGTGTGGAATCGAGATGTCCTTTCCTTCCATGCCGCGGTTTCCCGCCCCGCCGTATCCGCTGTATACACACCGGACACCCAGCGGGCAAGACCGACCATGTCCGGCATTGGGTTTTCGTGACCGGTTTGGGACAACAGGGAAAGGATACGATTCGCCTTTTCGCTCAGTTCGTCGAGCCTTCGACAGGTGTGGGCCACTGCGGGCGGACCGTAGGCGGTCTGCACAAACGTCAGATACCGTATCATGAGCATACGGAGAGGGACATGCTACACGGGAATGTCTCGCGTCCGTTCTTGGGTTCCGGGAAAACCGTCGAACGTTTCCGATATCCGGTCGAGTAGTGCGCCGACATAACCGGCGATACGAACCGCTACGGCGGGCTATGGGTCGCGTTCCCACTCCCGTATCGCAACCCGAAGCCCGATAGCGACGTCCATTTCCCGACAGGCATCGAAAAGCGTATTCATTTCGGTGTCGGAATTTCTGCCGTAGACAACGGCGTTGTCGACATACGAGAGGGCATGGAGCAGGTTGTGTGTGTCCACACTGACGGCGTGTTGCGTGGCGGGGAGATAAAGCCCTGCGACACCCGAAAAACCGTCGGCGATACGTTTTGCCAGCATTGCGTCGCCATGGCCGTTTTGTTGCGTCAGCGCCGTCATCCGGTTTTCAACGATTTCGAGCGCGGCAGCGACCGCCGTCTCAGACACCTGTGCCGCGCCGTAGCGGACAGGTACCCGAGAAAAAGGCGGAAACCGTCGCCATGCGTGGGGAGCCGTCCGTTGTACGAGATGACGGCAAGATGAATTTTTTTTACGGCGAGATACCAGCGTGCGTCGGGCTGAAGCGAGAAAAAGAGACGGGTAAGTTGGGTGCGAAGACCGGTAAGCGGAGAGATATCTATCAGCCAAGTTCCCCAGCCCGCGCAGAGAAGCGCCACAGCCGGGGGCAGTATAAAAGCGGAAAACGGAAACGGATAATACCACAGATACCCTACGGCAGGGAGCAGGAGGCTATCATGGAATGGCGCGTAAAAAGGACGAAGCAAAGGAAAAACGAAGGGCGCTCCGTAGATCGCGATGCAAACCGCCATGATGCCAAGCGATAGGACGAGACGCCGAAAAAATGGAGCGTGCGAGGCCATATCAGTGTAAGGCGTTTTGGCGTAATCGCCGTCGGATATCTAGCAAAAGCGCGGTAATCCTTCGGAGCAGATCCCGGACGACCGATAGCGCGGGTTTTTGCCCGGTAAGCAGCGAGTCACGGTCTTTGCGAAGCGCATCCACACGGGAAAAACGTTTTGCAAATACGGCACCGAACGTTTCGAAGGCGGTTTTGGCGTGTTTACGGTAGGTTTCTAAAAACGATTTTCGAAGCCCTCGCAGATTTTTGCGCGCCGACCGGGGAAACAGCGGTTCTTCTTTGATAAGCGCGGTAAACTGTCGGGCTTCGGATACCGGATACCCGGTCACATCCCGGATATGCGCGCGCAGCCGTTGCCATGCCGGGTCTTGCTGGGTCAAGCACTCTCGCACCATCTGGCGGAGTGTAGACGACGATTCCGGATCGGACACTTATCGCTTCCTCTCTCCGCGTGTCGTCGTTTTTCGGATCGCCGACGTATATTGCCGGATTGCCCCATGCAGATTCGTGATGTCCGTCAGAAATTGTCTGAGACGGTCGGGTGTCTCGTGAAACCGTTCCAATTCCGTCCTGAGCGTGTCGGTTTGTTCCTGAAGCGCGCGCCCCTGCGCTTCCACTTGGGCGAGCAAGTTTTCAAATTTTGCGTCCGACGTGCCCATGTGTTGTCCGGTGATTTGATTGACCTGTTGTTCGTAGGTTTCGAATTGTATGATGTACCGATAATCTATCGATCCGAGTCGTCCGGCAAGTGTCCGGTTGAGATCGGTTTCCTTGCGAAGAAACGCCATCAGATCGTTTCCGGGATGACGGACGATTTCCCGGATCGCACGGCAGTATTCGGCCATGGTTCGCCGCGCCGTCGCATACTCGTCCAACTCCCTTCTCCGGTCGTCGAGTTCGTCGAGTGCGTTTTCGAGGTCTGCATCCAGTTTTTCCAGATACGAAAACAGCTTCGTTTCCATGGACCGCCGCGCTTCTTCAAGGCGTTCGCTCAGGCGTGTGTGCGCCTCCTGAAACGCTGCTGTCTGTGTCTGTATCGAAGCGGCGGGTAAGCAGGCCAGCTCGACCGTGCACATCCCCGTATTTACATTCCGAATGGCGTCGGTGAATTCGACGGCGTCGCCGAGCGAAAACACAAATTTTTCGACGTCGGCCCCTTGGGAAACCGGGCGCAACATAAACCGGACATCCGTTCCCGGTGTCGCATCGTGCGGCTGAAAAGTGCGCAATAGTTGGAGCGCGTTTTCAAACCCGATAAACGGACGAATCGCATATGATTCAGGAAGATACACCTCGACGCCGGCGGCACGCCACTCGGCCTCCCGTATGTAGACCGTTCCCTCGCGTCTTATGTCGGCAGGTAGATCGGATAGATGTGTTCCTTCCTTGCCGATCAAAAGATGGTATACGGATGCGTCGTGTGCGGATCGACAGCGAAAATAGAGAAACCGGCTTAGACGGTGTACGGGGTATTCGGCGGCAAAACGCGCCACCGTTTCCACCGCTTTTTCTTCGAACAGACACAAAAAAGCTGTCTCTTCAAGGTTTTTGAGATGCGCCAGTTCCCGGTCGATACGAACGCGCTGCGCTTCCAGTTGTCGGATGCGTTCGCGGACCCCTTTGCCGCGTTTTTCCGCCACCCGCTCCGTGCCGTCCATCTGCGTCTTTTTCCGAAGCGAAAGCGGAGCATCAAAAAACCGCCCGTCAGGGCCGGACTCCACTGCGGTCCACCGCACAGTGGAGTCCGGCCCGATAAATGGACGTCTGCCACGTACGGCACGGTTTCGAAACGATCTTTCCCCGGTATCCATCGCCATAACGGGCGACCGTTTTCGGAGGAAACGAGCGCTATGGCGACGCGACCGACAAGACCGGTATGCAGATCGGCGATTTCGGGAACCGGATGGCTAAACCCCCACTCTACGTAACAATCCTTATCTGGACGCAAGAGACCGTACAGACGGTAATAGGGCCGGGATTGCCAATAGTGAAACGGAAAAGAGGAGAGTGGACGTTCCATGAGGAGCGCGCAATGACCGGGAGTTCCCCTTTCCGAGGCAAGTCGGGCGATACTCAAACGACCGGACGACCCACCGAATTCGAAGGCAAGGGCCACCGCGTGCCACACCGTTTGTGGGTCGTCGGGAACAAGCAGTACGGCCTCTTCGGGTTTTTCCACAGACTCGCCGGGCACCAGCAAAATCGACTCTAAGAAATTGTCCAGACTTCCTCGGATCCACCCATGGCCGGTCATGGGAAGTCCCTCGTCGGTCATTTCTGCACTTAGCGCCGCCAGTCGGTTTTGCAACACATCGAAAGGTCGGTCTCCGGAGTCTACGGCAAACGCCTCGCGAGGCCGTAGCGAACGGAGAACGGCATATACTGCGTCTCGGTCCGTCGTCTCTGCGGTGTTAAAATCCATTTCCTCGACCAGTTCCGGATGTGCCGGGTGCGCCAGCAAAAACCGGATAAAACGGGTGGTCGGGGTCGGCGTTTCGCGTTCCCGTGCAGGAGGAAACACAATCACGGGCATATCGAACTCCGAACGCAAATGTCAGGCTTTGGATCGTCTCTCATGTCCGTACCGCATTCCGGCCAGCCGTGTCAAAAAATGTCGACGTAAGGTTTGACGCGCCTCCCGTTCGCCTATCGGGACGATGGGGCGCCGTGTTTCCATCCGAGAAGAGTCGTAGGCAGGACGTATCGCCCATCCTGTCTCATGCGTCTCCGAACGGGTGACAAAAATGAGACCGTCGCGTCCGAATGAACCCAAATCCAACACGGCGTCCGTCGCCTTGCGTCATATCGTCTTCAGGATCGGGTAGTGGCAGTCGGAACAAAAGACAAGCACGTGGACGCAATCGAAATCCTTGGTACGCCGCGCCAGATCGGACAGGGTCGTGGAGGGGTCGTACACCGGATCCTCCAAAGGGCCGGGGGCAACCGCATCGTGCCACAGATCGCTTGAAAAAGAAGTGGGGTCGGTACAGACCATCCCGTGACGCAGATCATCGGAAAAGAACCATGGATAAATCTCCGGGCAGTCGAGCAGAAAATGAGACGGATTTCGGATAGTTTCCGGGGCTATTGTGTTAAGTGTCACGCTGCGGGTTTCGTCGCCGGGTCCCACCATACGCAGGTCGAGTCGGATCTCGATCCGGCTTTCGTGTGGCGTATGCGTTGCGAGATCGCGCACGACACCGGCCATGAGAAACTTGACCTCGCTTAGACGATTCGTTTGTGTCTCCGGGTCAAAAAGACGCCATGCGTCGTCAACACACAGCACGGCATGGATAAGCAGATGTCGGACGAAAAGCGTCCGCGCGGTGCGTTCGTACACAATCAGCCGTCGGCTGGTCAGTTTTTCCCATAGGACAAAACCCGAATGGGCCCATTCGGAAAGCACCGGTCCAGCCAAATCTTCGACACTGCCGTTGTTTAGTATGCCCGTATAGCCACCGTCGGTTCGTGCGGGAGACGATGCGGGACGGTTTAGCGGGATGGAAGCGGACCATGAATCCGTACTGGAAAACATACCCTGCTCCGGGGGAAGATCGTCCATCCGGAGACAACGGTCTACCAGTTCCATGTCGGGACAAACAAGTGCCGACGGTTGCCGTGCTAGGGCTTCTATATACAGCCGGTCGGAGTGTGGCAACGAAAACCTTTGGTCGCGTATTCGCAAAGCGTTTTCAGCGCCATCTCCACCGAAGCCCGATAGACGCCCGTCGCCTGTTCCAACACGGGGGCATGCGAAAAGGGGGGCAAGGTTTCGGGTACGGCTTCGAAAGGCGGCGACAGGAAGGCGGCAAGAGGTTTGAGTAAAACTTTAAGCAGAGCCACGATGCCATCGTCATGACGGTGAAGTGCGATATCGGCAGCAGTGGCAAGAACGGAGGGTTGAAACGCGGTATACAAGGTACGGACATACCGTTCGAACAGCTCTCGATTCGGAGCGTATGACTGCGTGCGCACGAAATCGTCGCCCGGATTTAGCAGACGAACCCCCACATCGAGTTCGACGCACAGGGGCACACCACCGTATCCGTTCCGAATCAACGAAAAATACCACCGATGCAGGGCATGATCGAGCTATTCGGCGAGCAAGGATGGGCGTGTTGCGCTGTAGACCAGTCCATCGCAGCAATAGGCGTAAAGCGCTTCCCGAGTGTCTGTAGGGATGGGTTTCACAAAACAGGTCCGTGTAGAGCGCTTCGAGAAAGGTGTCTCGACGATAACGTAGGGAGGGCAAGGGCGACCTGTCAATCGGTTTTGCCGGATCGTTTGGGCGACATAGCGCTGGCGCGACGGATACTGGATGTGTTATTTTCTCCGTCCATGGACACTCCACGCCAAAAACTGATCGCCGTGCTGGACGAGTACGAAACATTGTATCCCGACGAAATCTTCGTGATCGACCGGATCAGAGGGCTGGTGACCGAGCATGGGAACTGTTTCGGGCGGACCTGTATGCCGGGTCATATTACGGGATCGGCGTGGATCGTGTCGGCGGATTTTAGTCTGACGCTGATGACGCACCATCGCAAGTTGGATCGGTGGCTTCAGCTTGGCGGTCATGCCGACGGTGAGACCGCGCCGCACCGGGTGGCGCTTAGGGAGGCCCGTGAGGAATCCGGGATAAACGATTTTCGCTTTTTTCTCCACGGCGGGCGGTTGTTGCCGCTGGACGTCGATGTACACGTCATTCCGGCTCGTGGCGACGAACCCGCACATGAACACCACGACTTGCGCTATCTGTTGATCGCGTCTACCGGAGAGACGATTCGTGTCAGCCCGGAGTCACACGCACTACGCTGGTTTACATCAGAGGAACTGGCAGGCGTCACCCGTGAGGAGAGCGTCTGGCGGATGCACCGAAAAGCCGCTGTGTGGCTGTGTGACCGTTCGAGAAGCGAGGTAGGCAACGGAGAAAACACTTGACACCGGTGCTGAGGAGACCTACCATTCGTCTCCGAATGGCCGGAGGAAAACATGGTCCGTCGCTGTGTCGTAGCGCATTCCGGCTGTATGCCGTACGAGGAAGCTCATGAAGTCCAGCGCACGCTGTTTACCGCACGCCGAGCGGGTCTTATCCCCGATATACTCTGGTTGCTCGAACACCCCCCGACCGTTACCATCGGGCGGCGGCCCGGAGCGCGACGGCATTTGTTGGTCGACGAAGAGGAGATGACCCGTCGAGGGATACGGGTCGTGGAGACAGACCGGGGGGGCGACATTACCCTACATGGTCCGGGGCAGCGTGTCGGATACACGATATTCGATATCAGCCATGTGCAGGATGCGTATCGGTTTCTACGCAACCTTGAAGAAGTGCTGATTCTTACGCTGGTGGACTTCGGGGTTGCGGCGAAGCGTCTGCCCGGGTTTACAGGTGTATGGGCGGGTGAAGAAAAAATAGCGGCGATCGGCGTCAGGATGAGCTATTGGGTCACGATGCACGGTTTTTCGCTCAATGTAGCTCCCGATCTTGGTTTGTACGACGGCATCGTCCCGTGCGGCATCGAAAACCGACAGGTTACGTCGCTGGCTCGTCTGACCGGGGAACCACCGACCATGGCGACGGTCGATGCGGCGATCGTCCGACATACAGAGCAGGTTTTTCACAGTACGACGGAACAGACGACGCTTGATGATCTCATGCTGCAAACAGGATAAAACCACCCGTCGTGGGGCGATCTTCGCGCCACGCATACATGGGGAGGCGTCATGAGTGTAACCCTCGCCGCTCCCGTATCGGAGCCGGATCTTGGCGAAAACGACTTGGACGATCTCGGTCTCTCCCGGAGCGACTACAGAACGCTGTACCGCGTCATACGTCTTCAGCGTGAATTCGAAGAACGTATTTACCGGCTTTTCAAACAAGGCAGAATGACCGGCGCGGCCTATGCTGGCGCGGGACACGAAGCCATCGCCGCCGGAAGCGCCTATGCCCTTGCCCCGCAGGACGTCCTCGTACCGATGCATCGCGTCATCGGTGCCCATTTTCTTCGCGGACACACCCCCGTCGATATGATGCTCCAGTACTACGGACGCGCCGACGCTCCCACCAAAGGGCGCGACGGCAACATGCACTGCGGAAATTGGAGCAAAAAAATCGTCGGCATGATCAGCCATCTCGGTTCGAATATCCCCACTGCCGCCGGGATCGCACTCGCCAGCAATCTCCAAGGACTCGACGTCGTGGCCTTGACGTATATCGGAGAGGGCGGAACCAGCATCGGAGATTTTCACGAAGGAGTAAATTTTGCTGCGGTGCGCCGTCTGCCGCTGGTCGTGATCATCGAAAACAACCGATACGCCTATTCGACCCCTACCGATTTGGAATACGCTTGCGAAAACCTGATCGACCGTGCCGAGGGATATGGCATTCCGGGAGAACTCATCGACGGTACGGACATTCGGGAAGTATACCGTGCTACGCAGACCGCCGTAGCGCGCGCACGCGCCGGCAAAGGACCTACGTTGATTGAGGCGAAATGCTACCGCCTCCTCGGTCATGCCCAGCATGACAATGCATGGTATGTAGACAAGGGATATCTGGAAGAAGGGCGTCGCCACGATCCTGTGGCAAAATGCGCCCGTCTGCTTTTGGACTTGGGGGCCGTCACCCCGGAAGAACTTTCGGACATCGACGCCGGCGTGGCAAAAGAGGTAGACGAAGCCGTGGAGATCGCGGAAAAAAACCCGTTGCCCAGACCGGAAGAAGCGCTCGAAGGGGTTTACGCCCCGTAGCCTCAGAAAGACCCCACACAAACGGAAAATATAATTATGGCCGAGATGACGTATTTGGAAGCGATATCCACCGGGTTGCGCGAAGAGATGCGACGGGATCCGACGGTTTTCTGTCTCGGTGAGGATATCGGCCTATATGGTGGCGCGTTCAAGATTACGCAAGGGTTTCTTGAAGAATTCGGAGAAAACCGGGTTGTAGACACCCCGTTGGCAGAATCCGCAATCATCGGCGCGGCGCTGGGCGCGGCCATCATGGGACTGCGTCCGGTTGCCGAAATGCAATTTGCCGATTTTATCACCTGTGGATTCAACCAGTTGGTAAACAACGCCGCCAAAACACACTATCGGTGGGGCGCTCCGGTTCCGATGGTCGTCCGGTGTCCTTCCGGTGGCGCGCTTCATGCCGGACCTTTTCATTCGCAAAACCCGGAAGCATGGTTTTTCAGAGTGCCGGGGCTTAAGGTCGTAGCGCCTTCGTCGCCCTACGATGCCAAAGGGCTGATCAAAGCCGCGATCCGGGACAACAACCCGGTGTTGTTTTTCGAGCACAAGGCGCTGTACCGCGATCCGAAAATTAAACAAACCCTTCCCGAAGAGGACTATATCGTACCTATCGGCGCGGCTTCCGTCCGCCGTCCGGGAACCGACATCACCCTGTTGACCTATGGTCTTATGGTATATCGGTCGCTCGAAGCCGCCGAACTCCTTGCCGGCGAAGGGGTGGATGTGGAAGTGCTCGATCTCCGTTCGCTATTGCCGTTTGACCGGGAGGCGATTCTCGAATCGGTCAAAAAAACCAGCCGTCTGCTGATCGTCCACGAAGATACGCTGACGGGGGGGATTGGGGGCGAGATGGCCGCCATCGTCGCGGACGAGGCGTTTGAATATCTGGATGCCCCCATCCGTCGCGTCGCCGCCATAGACACTCCCATTCCCTCCAGCCCGCCGCTGGAAGAGTTTTTTCTGCCCAATACCGAAAAAATCGTGACGGTCCTGCGCCGTCTCGCCGCCTATTAGGAGTCCGGAATGCCCGTTGATGTGGTCATGCCCAAACTCGGAGAAAGCGTCACCGAGGGGACGGTCGTCCGCTGGTTAAAGCGGGAAGGCGATACAGTGGCCAGAGACGAGCCGGTGCTGGAAATCGCCACCGACAAAATTGACACCGAAGTACCGGCCGTAGCCGCAGGTGTACTCCATAAAATCCTTGTCGAAGAGGGACAGACCGTTCCGGTAGGTCAAAAACTTGCCGTCATAGAAACGGAACAAACCGAGATCGCAGAGAAAACGTCCCCAGCGTCGGATACGCAACCGGTATCGTCCCCCGCACCACCGACACCAGCACGTATCCGCGAAACCTCGCCCGGAAAGCGGTTCTACTCGCCATTGGTGCGCCGCATTGCCAAAACGGAAGGCATCGCGCTGTCCACGCTCGACGAAATCTCCGGCAGCGGCAACGGAGGACGGGTCACCAAACGCGACGTGCTCCGCTTTGTCGCCGACAGCCCAGACCGAAATGCCCCAAACAAGACGACCCGTCTCCATGCTGACGAACCGCCTGCATTGGTATACACCGCCGAAGAGGCCGATACCGCTCCGATGGATACGCTACGCAAAACCATCGCAGAGCACATGATCCGTAGCAAACGCACGTCGCCGCATGTCACCCAGTTTACCGAAGTAGACATGACGGCCATCGTCCGTTTCCGCGAAGAAAAGAAAGACGCCTTCCAACGCAAGGAAGGGTTCAAACTGACCCTGACCCCTTTCTTTATCGCCGTCATGGTCGATGCCCTTCGTACTCACCCCTTGCTCAATGCCTCGGTAGACCGGGATAAGATCGTATACTGGAAACATGTAAACTTTGGTATCGCCGTGGGACTCGAAAAAGGCGTGGTCGTTCCGGTGATTCGTCACGCCGAAGCGATGAATTTTCTCGGCATCGCCCGCGCCGCTCAAGATTTGGCCGTCCGTGCCCACGGACGCAAACTCGGTCCGGACGAGCTTCAGGGCGGAACGTTTACGCTTACCAACCCCGGCATGTACGGCACGCTGTTCGGAACCCCCATTCTCCATCAACCCCAAGTGGGGATCATGGCGACCGGGGCAGTAAAAAAACGGGTCGTCGTACTCGAAAACGACGCTATGGCGATTTGCTCCATGATGTACCTCAGCCTTACCTACGACCACAGAATTGTGGACGGCCTGAACGCGGCTCATTTCTCTCAGACGGTCGTCCACGGGCTGGAGCATTTCGACTTAAACGGTTTAGGGTGGTAGGGTGAAACCCATTTCCAGACCGGTTCTTCAGGCGATCTGTCTTTCCCTCGCCGCTTTTCTGACGACACTTGATGTCCGCGCTCAGACGACGGTAGAGTCCCTCGACCAGGAAGAACTCCGCGAGTTGGACATCGAACAGTTGCTGGAGATCGACGTCAAGTCGGTCTACGGCGCGTCGAAATACGTCCAGAAGATCACCGAAGCCCCCTCCTCCATCACCGTCATCACCGCCGCAGACATCCGCCACTACGGATACCGGACGATAGGCGAAATCCTGAACAGTGCCCGCGGCATGTTTTACACCTACGACTGCAACTACGCACGAATCGGCACACGCGGATTTATACGCCCCGGCGACTACAACGCCCGGCTTCAGGTGCTTATCGACGGCCACCGTGTCAACGAAAACATATTTAGCGGCGTAGGCATGGGAACCGATTTTATTCTCGATATCGATCTTATCCAGCGTGTGGAAATCATCCGGGGCGCCAGTGCGTCGATATACGGGAATAACGCCTTTTTGGGCGTCGTCAACATCGTCACGATTTCCGGAGAGGGTGTCTCCGGTACGCAGATTCCACTCGAAGCTGGCAGCCAGTCTACCTATCGCGGACGTATTACCTACGGAACGCGGCGTCCGAACGGACTGGACTTTCTCGTTTCCGGTTCAGGTATGACGAGCGCGGGCAACAAAACGATCTATTATCCCGAATATGACGATCCCGCTACAAACGACGGCATCGCCCGCAAGGTAGACGACGACCGCTCGGCTTCCGGTTTTTGGCGGATTGCATGGAAAAACCTGAGCTTCGATGCGGCGGTGTCCACAAGAACCAAACAGATCCCTACCGGATCGTTCGGAAGGGTTTTCAATCATCCGGGCAACAAAACCCGTGATCTGTACAGCTTTTTGTCCGCGGATTACGAACAGTCCCTCGCCCGGAATACCCGTTGGATCACCCGGCTTTTCTACGACCGATACGAATACGAAGGCTCCTATGTATATGACAACGCCGATCCCAGCGATCCGCCGCTTATCGTCAAAAATCGAGACCTGGCAACAGGCGCGTGGTTTGGCGTCGAGTCGTACACGACCACCACACTGGCGGATCGGTTTGTGTTTTCCTCTGGTGGCGAGGTGCGGTACAACTCGCTTCAGGATCAGCGCAACTTCGACGTAAACCCTCCGACGACCTATCTCGACGATCACCGAACTTCCAGAAACTGGAGTTTGTATACACAGACCGATTTAAAGATAGCACCGACGTTCAATCTGAGCGCTGGCGTCCGCTACGACCGGTATACATGGTCCGGCGGAACGATAAACCCCCGTAAGGGGCTCATATTTTTGCCCCAACCCCGTACGGCTATAAAAATTCCTATGGCCGGGCGTTTAGAGCGCCTAACGTGTATTAAGCGATTTATCAAGGACCGGTGGACAAGACCAACCCGAATCTCGGCCTCGAACGCATCCACTCCGGTGAGTTGATCTGGGAACAGGGCATCGGACCCTATTTACAGGCAACGGCAGCTGGGTTTCTGTATAGAATCGACGGACTGATCTCTCAAGTGGAAGACCCGGCGAATGGACTGCTGGTCTACCGGAATCTGGAACGTATAGAGACATACGGTATGGAGATGGAACTGGAAGGACAGGCTTCGCCGGGTCTTCGAGGGCGCGCGAGCTATTCGTTCCAGCGAATCCCTGACGTATTCAAGGGAAGGCATCTGACCAATTCGCCGGAACACTTGTTCAAATGGAATCTGGCCGTACCCGTGCCCCGGACCGGCGTCATAGCCGGTATGGAGTTCCAATACGTCAGCCGGCGCGCCACCGAAGCAGGCGGTTGGGCGCCGCAGTATCATACGACCCATTTGACCGTAACACGGGACAATATCCTGCCCCATGTGGATGTTACAGCCAGCGTGTACAATCTTTTTGGCAACCGTATCCGGCATCCCGGAACGGGAGAGCATCTCCAAGAACTGATCGAACAAGATGGTCGTACCGCGCGGGCAAGACTCACCTTTCGTTTCTGACGCTCGCAGAAACGAACCTTTTTTCTTTTGCGCGAGCGTAATGGATAGAACGGATGGGTACGATCGAACGAAGAAATTCCTTAAAAAAGTGATTTTGTTTTTTTTGACCGGACTCTCCCTTTGCCTATCTACTCGTTTGTACGGTCAGACTGCTACGCAACTTGAATATCAGGTGAAAGCCGTTTTTCTGTATCAATTTGTCAAGTTTGTCAAATGGCCTCCCACGGAGTTTCCGAGTCCGAATACGCCGATCGACATCGGGGTGTTGGGTGAAAGCCCGGTGTTCAAATATCTTGCCGAAACCGTCGCCGAACAAAAGGGAAACGACCGCAAGCTGACGGTCCGGTCGTTTCGGGACGCCGACCGGGCGGCATGTCAGGTGCTATACATAGACGCCGCCCTTAAAAACGATATGCCTCGGATACTGGAGACGTTTGCAGGAAAACCCGTGTTGCTTGTAAGCGATATCGACGGTTTTGCCCGTCAGGGTGGGACCATACAGTTTGTCAACACCGGTGGAAAAATAAAATTCATCATCAACCACTCTGCGGCACAAAAAGCGGGACTGTCCATCAGTGCGCGGCTTTTAGCGCTCGCACAGAGCGTGCTGTAGCATTCGTCTCGTCCGGCGGAAAACTCCATGACGACTGGCGTAGACACCTATATAGGAACCATAGGGTGGACGTACAAAGACTGGCTTGGCGTTTTCTACCCCCACGACATGAACCCCAGGGATTTTCTGGGGCATTACGCCTCTGTGTTCGACAGCGTCGAAATCGACAGCACTTTTTATCATATCCCCCGACCTGAAGTGGTTATGGCGTGGCACGCCCGGACCCCCTCGTCGTTTCGCTTCACCGCCAAAGTACCCGGTGCGATTACTCATCGACACACACTTGCCGATATAGACGATTTGCTGACCCCTTTTCTCAGCAGTATGGCCCTTCTCGGAGAACGACTCGGCTGTCTGCTTGTCCAACTCCCCCCCGCGTTCAGACACACGGAAGACACTTTTGCTCGCGTCGCCTCCTTTCTCGAACGACTCCCTACCGAAGACTTTCGTTTCGCCATGGAGTTTCGCCATCCCTCGTGGATAGCACCTCAGACATTTGATCTCCTCCGAAAACACAACGTCGCATGGACCTTGCAAGACCACCCCACCCTTATGCCGCCCGTCTTCGAACTGACGGCGGATTTTGCCTATATCCGCTGGATGGGTGACAACGAAGATCCACGCATATCCCACGTAAGCGCCATCGTGGTGGATCGCACACAGGAGTTGATTTCGTGGGCCGACCGACTTCGACATGACATCCTTCCTCGTGTACATACGTTGTTTGGTTTTTTCAACAACCACTTTTCCGGTCACTCGCCAGCAAGTTGCAACCAGATGAAACGAGTGCTCGGTCTTCCCGTGACGATGCCCGATACGGGACAACGGCAGATGAGCCTGTTTTGAGACAAGGATGAGGGATGAGGAATGAAGGATGAAGAAAAGAAGAGACGGTCTTGCCGTAGGGGCGGCTATGGATTTCTCCTCCTATCCGGCCTGATAGCGATGGGGGCGGCTTGCGGTTTTGGCGAAGAAAACACCACACAAGACGGCATCACGATCCGGCTGTGGACACAGGACCATTGGCTCGGCATCACCGGGCACGAACTGGACGGCGTCCCGCTGGACGATCCCCGCCGGGCCAAATATACTCGCAAAGACTGGTTTAACAAAGTCGCCGAAGAGTTTCTGGCGCTTTATCCCGATAGAAAAATCCGTGTGGACACCGAAATTTTGGATTGGGTGACCGGGTATCAGAAAATCGATATCGCCGTAGCTTCCGGACTACCGCCGGACATTCTCATCAGTACGTCGGGTATCGCGCTCAAATATGCCCGTTTCGGACTGCTGGAACCATTCGACGAACATATTACCCCCGAAGACATCGCAGACTTCGGTCCCTTTTACGCCTTTAGCGAGTACGAGGGCAAACACTATTTTCTTCCGTTTATCGGTGGAAGCCAGTATTTGCTGGCCAACCGCAGGATATTCCGCGAGGCCGGCGTGGAACACTTGCTACCGACGGAGGGTGACCGGCTGTGGACGTACGAACAGTTTCTCGCAGCGGCGAAGGCCACCACCTTGGACCGCGATCACGACGGCAAAACCGACGTGTGGGGGTTTGCCTTGCCGTTTCAGCGTATCTCGCCACAACAAGAACAGTTGCCGTTTTTCTGGGGGCATGGCGCTCGACAGTTCAACACAACCGGAGACACGCTTCGTATCGACAGCGATGCCGCGGGCCGGGCGCTTCAGTTCATGGTGGATTTGGAGCATCGACATCGAGTGATTCCCCCCGGTTCCGCCGGTATGCGTAACAACGACGTCACCGACCTGTGGAACGCGGGGCGCCTTGCCATGCGGCGCGGGTTTCACGGCAGCCTTGCCGCGCATCGACGGGCATTGGAAACCGGTGTCGTCAAACCCGACGTCATCGAACTCTACCCTCTCATGTACCCCGGGTTGCCGGGTGTAACGCCCGGCAACTTCGTCGTGGCGGACTCGCCTTGCATCTTCCGTCAGTACGACCCAGAAAAACGTCGGATCGTGATCGCCTTTGCCAAGTTTCTTACCAACACCCAGCATGTCCGCGAAGCGGCCTACGCGCTGTCCACCCTGCCGACACGTGCCTCTGCGGCGGACGTATGGTCAAACGATCCGTATCAGCAGTATGTGCTTCGCATGGCAAAA
>VGJU01000052.1 GCA_016867335.1 Candidatus Zixiibacteriota bacterium
GCTGAGGACCCCCGCGTCTTCTGCCCCGCCCCCCGCCAAACAGATCCCCAAACACCCCTCCGCCAAACAAGTTACCCAGTATGTCCTCGAAATCACCCGCATGGCTGAAATTCGACCATTGGAAACCGCCCGAGCCAAAGTCGGAGGCCACCCCCTGATGCCCAAAACGGTCGTAGCGCGAACGCTTGTCGCCGTCGCTCAGGACCTCATAGGCTTCCGCCGCCTCCTTGAATTTTTCCTCGGCCTTCTTGTCTCCCGGATTACGGTCGGGATGGTACTGTTTGGCCATCTTCCGGTACGCGCTCTTGATCTCGTCTTCGGAAGCGGAACGGTTCAAACCTAGTATTTCGTAATAGTCCCGTTTAGCCATGATAAAATGTTTCGATGATCAATTGACTACCTCGTAATCTGCGTCGATCGCGCCATCGTCCTTCTTTTTTTTCTGACCACCTTGTCCATCGGTGGCCGGTTCCGATTCGGGCTGAAAACCGCTACCTGCGCCCTGTGGATTTTGGCTTTGTTTGTAGAGGATTTCTCCGAGTTTCTGGGAGACTTGGGACAGGTGTTCGGAGGCTTGACGGATCACTGCGGTATCGGTGCCCGAAAGCGCGCTCTTAAGACCCGAAACCGCCCCCTCGATCTCACCCCGATCCTCCACCGACAACTTCTCCCCATGCTCCGACAACGACTTCTCCGTCGCATACAAAAGCTGATCACACCCGTTTCTAAGCTCCACTTCCTCACGACGACTGCGATCCTCCTGCGCATGGGACTGCGCATCCACTACCATCTGTTCGATCTGGCTCTCCGACAACCCCGACGACGACTCGATACGGATCTTCTGCTCCTTGCCCGTGCCCCGATCCTTCGCCGACACCTGCAATATCCCGTTCGCGTCAATGTCAAAACTCACCTCGATCTGCGGAAGACCCCGCGGCGCCGGCGCGATACCGTCCAACACAAAACGACCCAACGAACGGTTCCCCTGGGCCATCTCCCGCTCCCCCTGCAACACATGCACCTCCACAGACCCCTGGTTGTCTGCCGCTGTCGAAAATACCTGACTCTTGTGTGACGGAATCGTCGTGTTGCGCTCTATAAGACGCGTAAACACACCCCCAAGCGTCTCGATACCCAATGACAACGGTGTCACATCCAACAAAAGTACGTCCTTTACCTCCCCGGACAACACCGCTCCCTGTATCGCCGCCCCGATCGCCACCACCTCGTCCGGATTCACCCCACGATGCGGCTCGCGACCAAAAAGCTCCCGCACCAGCGCCTGCACACGAGGCATACGCGTCGAACCCCCCACAAGCACCACCTCGTCGATCTGGTTCGCAGAAAGACCCGCATCCGACAACGCACGCACACACGGACCCGAAAGACGAGAAAAAAGCCCCTCGCATAACTGCTCGAACTGGGAACGGCTCAACCGCTCCGACAAATGCTTCGGACCCTGCGCATCCGCCGTGATAAAAGGCAGCGATAGCTCCGTCTGAGCCGTCGTAGACAACTCGCACTTCGCCTTCTCACACGCCTCCCGAAGCCGCTGAAGCGCCATCGCATCCGACCGCAGATCGATCCCCGTCTGCCCCCGAAATCCCTCCGCTATATGATCCACAACCGCCTGATCAAAATCGTCCCCTCCAAGATGCGTGTCCCCATTGGTAGAAAGCACCTCGAACACCCCGTCTCCTATCTCCAAGATAGAGATGTCAAACGTACCCCCTCCCAAATCAAACACCGCGATCTTCTCGTTCTTCTTCCGATCCAACCCATACGCCAACGACGCCGCCGTCGGCTCGTTTATGATCCGCTTTACCTCAAGACCGGCGATCCTGCCCGCGTCCTTGGTCGCCTGACGCTGGCTGTCGTTGAAATACGCAGGCACCGTGATCACCGCCTCGGTCACCGGCTCCCCTAAATAGTCCTCCGCCGTCTGCTTCATCTTCTGCAATATCGCCGCCGAGAGCTCCGGGGGACTGTACACCTTGTCCCCTACCCGAACCCCTGCCAATCCCCCCGTCCCCTCCACCACCTCATAGGCTACCCGGTCCCGCTCCCCCAACGCCTCCTGCATCCTTTTGCCCATAAACCGCTTGATCGAATATATCGTCCGCTTGGGGTTGGTCACCGCCTGACGACGCGCCACCTGACCCACCAAACGCTCCCCGTCCCCCCCAAAGCCCACCACAGAAGGCGTCGTGCGACCTCCCTCCGCGTTGGCGATCACCACAGGCTCCCCTCCCTCCACCACCGCAACACACGAGTTCGTCGTACCCAAATCTATCCCTATGATCTTGCCCATAAGACACTCCTCTCAAACTTTTTATAGGCCGTCGTCCCTCTGCGGATGGTGTCGTTTACGCAGAGGGACGAAACGGCACGATCAGGTGAGCACGATGGGAATTTCCTTGGGCAGTGCCTTTTCCTGTTTGGCGAGGGTGACGGTCAGCACGCCGTCTTTAAACGACGCGCCGATTTTTTCGGAATCCACCGTGCCCGGAAAGGTAAACGACCGCTGGAAATTGCCGTAGACACGTTCGACCCGGTAGTAGTTTTGCCCTTCGGACTTTACATCCGCACGCTTTTCTCCGGTAATCGTCAATACATGGTTGTTGATGCGGATTTTGACCTCTTCGGCCTTGACGCCCGGCAGTTCGGCGTAGATGACAAAGGCGTCCTTTTCCTCCACCACATCGACGCGGGGATACCATCCGGAGGTTTGACGGCCCGATTCGGGATCCGAGAAGGCATTGTCAAAAATTCGGTTGACTTCATGCTGGAACGAACGGCACGGGTGATAGGCAACGAGTTTCATTACGGGTTCCTCCTTGTGAGATGCAGGTTGTAAATTTCGATTCCGGATACGGAACCGATGCCGATGTCTCGGCGTTAAAGAGGTAATCGCCATGTGACGCCGCTCACATGAGCGTCTGTCTCAGGGTAGTTGCAAACCCTGTGCCAAACCGGAGAAGTGCATCCAAAAAAAATTACAATGTCTTGCGGGATGGCAGGTTACGGACAATGACTCTATAGATGGCCTATGTAGGGGCCGAAAAATTTTCTGTCAAAACGACAGCCTGGGTTTATGTGTGGCAGAAAGATCTGCCAGAAAGAGTCCGGGGGTCGGGGAGGAGATGCTGGATGGAGATGATCGCTACAAAAGCCTACAATCGGGATGACGAATCGCTCGATATCTATCTGGAGGAGATCGGCGAAAAGGCGCTTTTGACATCGGAAGAGGAAAAGACCCTGGCAAGACGCATCCATGAGGGGTACACCGAAGCCTTGGACGAGTTGGTAAGCGCCAACCTGCGATTTGTTGTGTCCGTCGCCAAGCAATACCAAAACCAGGGAATGGAACTTTCCGATCTGATCAGCGAAGGCAACATCGGTCTGATCAAGGCGGCACGGCGTTTTGACGAAACCAAGGGGTTCAAGTTTATCTCGTACGCGGTATGGTGGATACGCCAGTCCATCCTTCATGCGTTGGCTGAGCAATCGCGTCTGATCCGGCTTCCGCTCAACAAGGTGGAGGAACTTCGAAAGATCGAACGCACCCTACGCGAGCGCGACCGTAGCCCGGAGTCCGTATACGGAGAAGGCGTTTCGACGGATATGCCCGAAATGCCCGAATGGGCCGCTACACCGCTTTCGCTCGATGCGCCGCTTGGCGATCAGGACGCCTTTAGTCTTATGGACCGCCTGAGCGACCAGAACGGTATTTTGCCTGACGAGGCTTTTATGGAGGACAGACTCCGGAGCGAGATCAGGGCGGCGCTGGCAACGTTGGCCCCCCGCGAGGGCGAAGTACTCGATTTGTATTTCGGATTGAATGCGGACCGGTCGTACACGCTGGAAGAAATCGGCTCTCGGTTTGGCCTGACCCGCGAACGGGTCCGTCAGATCAAGCAAAAGGCGATCAACAAACTGCGTCACACCGGACGAGGTCGCCGGCTGGCCGCATTTGCCGATTAGAAAGGGGGAGACATCCGGTGGGGTGTCTCCTCGGCTCATCCGTTATATCCTGCAGAAAATACCACCTCTTTTTTAACGGAGTTCTATGTCTCTTCTTTCCGAAACCGACCTTGCAGATGCATTGCAAAAATTGCCCGGTTGGACCCGCGAAGAAAACGCCATCTGTCGGCACTATGTCTTTTCGACGTTTATGAAAGCCATCGCCTTTATCGACGCTATCGCGCCGTTGGCGGAGGCGGCGGATCATCACCCCGATCTACGCAATGTATACAACCGGGTGACGGTCTGTCTGTCCACGCACGACGCAGGGGGCATTACGCAAAAAGATATGGACCTTGCCCGCCGGATAGAAGACGTCCGGTCGCAGTGAACGATGTAGTTGTTTACCTTACCTGTACGGTTCCCATAGGCGGTTTGATAAACATCAGGATCGATTCGGCGTTTGAATCTCCATACCTCCCCCGCATCGGTTTTTCGATGGTGCGGACGTATTCGAAACCGGCGGCGCTGCACATGTCTATGGAAAGCGCCGGAAGATCAAACGCCCGTGCCTCGGAGGTTCCGTTTCCGATGATGAGCGTCAGCCAGCATCCGGCCCGAAGGACGCGGTACATCTCCGTGCAACACCGCCGCATGTCATCGAGATAAAGGTCCATCCGGTCGCGCCGATTGCCCCGCACCCCGATAAAATTTTCCCGGATCGTCAGCGGATTGTATCCCAACGCCCGTAGCGCATGCGCGTCGTTTTCGATATAGTCGAGCGTTACCGCGTAGGGCGGTGACGTAACGATGCCGTCTACGCTGCCTGTCTCCAGTGGAAGATTGCGCGCGTCCCCCTGCCGGATGTCCGCCGTACCGAAATGCAACCCCAGCGCCGCACGCGCGTCGAGCATGTCCTGTGTTGAAATCGCCATACGTTTGATATTCGCTACGTGCGACTCGATAAATGGGCGGTCCCGTCTGGCTCGGTCGCTGTGTGCGATAAGTTCCGCCACCTTGAAAAAATTCCATACGCGGTCGTCGTCCGAGATTTCCTCTGCGGGCAGATGAAGCCGGACACCTGCTTTTTCGGCGGCACGCGCAATAACCTCGTATTGATCTCGGTAGGCAAGTACCCGTTCGAGCACGCGCCAGGAGTCGGTCTTGACGCGAGCGACCAGTGTGCAGACCGGCGAGATATCCACCCCGATACAACGGATACCAAGCAACTGAGCTTCCAACGCCGTCGTTCCGCTTCCGATAAAGGGGTCGAGTACCGTGTTACCGGGTTCAAGTTGCATGATGTTGAGCAAGGCGCGCACCATCTGTGGATGAAACTTACCTTTGTACGGGTAGAACCAGTGTGACAGATATTGATTGACGGAGGCGGTCCGATTATACTGTCGCAGCCGGGCATAGACCGTCTGCACCCGATCTATGGCAACGATGTAGGCGGCGCGACGAGCCAGCTTTTCCGGATCGACCGGGCGTCCGGCGCGAAAAAGCCGGAGCGTAGCGTTGGGTTCGGACAGTACCCCCAATGCACGCAGTTCCAGATGCGCCAGCGCCAGTTCGTAGATAAACTGCGCGTGCGGGTCCATGTGCAATTCCACCGCAGCCATAGCGTTCATGTTCTATCCGCTATCCTTTACGCTTCCCGAAAGGAAGAAAATGAAATCCGGACAGCCTTCACGACCCGAAAAAGCATACAGAAACCTTGAATTTCTCAACAGCGCAGAAGCGCGGCTGATCCGTATCATGGCCGAATACATGGAACCGGGCAGGCGATTTCGCCGGAAAAATGTCCGCGATACCATCGTTTTTTACGGCTCGGCTCGCGCCGAAGATCCGGAGACGGCCACCCGCCGATTGGAAGAAACTCGTCTAATGGCGACGCAAGGAAAAGCGACGGCCAGCGACGTGCGACGTGCAGAGACGGCCCAGACGCTCTCCGGCTATTACGAAGACGCCCGCCGGCTGGCTCGGCAACTCACGGAGTGGTCGAACACGTTGACCGACGGGCGGCGCTATCTGATCTGCTCCGGAGGCGGCCCTGGCATCATGGAAGCCGCCAATCGCGGCGCCGACGACGCCGGCGGACGCTCGATCGGGCTTAACATAAGCCTTCCTATGGAGCAATTTTCGAACCCTTATATCACCGAAGAACTCAATCTCGAATTTCATTACTTTTTTATGCGCAAATTCTGGTTTGTCTATCTGGCCAAGGCACTGGTCATCTTTCCCGGCGGCTTTGGCACTTGCGACGAACTCTTCGAACTGCTTACCCTAGTGCAGACCCGAAAGGTCGTCAAAAAACTACCCATCGTTGTATTTGGTACGGAATACTGGCGGGAAATCATCGACTTCGAGGCCATGATCCGGTGGGGAACCATCGACCCGGAAGATTTGGCCCTTATCCGGTTTGTAAATTCGCCCGAAGAGGCATTTGTCTATCTTACCGAAACGCTCGGAGACCCCACGTTGTAGAACGGACCTTACGCCCCTCGTTTCCGTACACGCGCCAGAAATCGGTCGTAGTCCATCTTCGCATACCATCCGCCTTCGATATACGCCAACACGGGTTCAAAATCCTGAGGAGAAAAATATCCCTTCACGGGCAGAATGGGTTTCCCCGAAGGATCGAAAAACCATGCCGTCGGATAGGTATTCACACGCATCGCTTTTGCCAGTTGCGCCTCCGTGAGCGTCTTACCCTGAATCGTAAGCGTCTGACCCGATTCGGCATTTACCTTGGCCAACACAAAGGACTTGCCGAGTTTTTCCCGGATCGAACGGTTTGCATAGGTCTGCTTGTCCATTTCCTTGCACCAGGAGCACCAGTCCGTATAAAAATCCACCAGAATCGGACGTTTTTCCGTACTCGCCAACACAAGCGCCTTGTCAAACCGGTTCCACGACAGTTCCGCAGAAGCCGGAGCGGATTTTGAGACCGGTTGGGCGCTATGCACCGGCAACAGGCAAAATACAAGCCATAATACGCCACCCCATGACACCCACCGGCCTATCGCGATCGAGCCCAAAACGCTCATCCCCCTAATTCCTTTCGCAAACGCCGCTCATTGACCCGATAATAAAACCGTTCTACGCCGTCGATCAGCACTACCGGTATCTTCAGTCCGTAGCGATCCACCAAAGTCGGATCGGTCGTAATATCCACCTCTTCGAAATCGAACGGGATATCGCATCTTACCCGCTCCAACACGGCATGGACATTCTCGCACAAATGACACTCCGGTCGGGAATACAAGGTGATCCGGCGGATGCCAGGCGTTTCGACTGCTCGACCCAAAAGTGCGTCGATGCGTTTCAGTATGTCCGTCATCGTATCTCCGTCTCCCCAATAGGCTCCGAGTCGGTCAACCGGCGCTTTCGATATATGCGCATACCGCTTCTGTGTCAAGCGGTTTTACTGTTTTCCGCATCCGAAAAACCCTTGCCGACGGCCCTGTCGCACCCTATTATAGCGGCGTGTCCGTCACATCCTTCCCCGGTGCCGAACGGCTTACCCGTCGTTTGGGGTTTATCGTCTTTTCGTGATCCTGTGTTCTACCGTCCCCTCCCTTTTGCGAGGAATCCGACCATGACCGCCCCTGCCCTTCAGACGACATCGCTCGAAGAAGCCTACCATCGGACGTTTCTTAGATCGTATGCTTTATACCAACGTGCATTGAAACGATTTCCCAACGGTGTAACACACGACGGACGGTTTATGCTTCCGTTTCCGGTCTATGTAAACCGCGCGGACGGTTCACACAAATGGACCGAGGACGGGCACCAACTTATCGACTACTGGATGGGGCATGGCGCGCTTTTGCTGGGACACGGACGCGCCGAGATCGTCGCGGCAGTGACCGAACAGGCGGCACGTGGCACACACTACGGGGCCTGTCACGAATTGGAAATCGAATGGGCCGACTGGATCACGAAACTTGTGCCGTGCGCCGAAACAGTGCGTTTTGTCTCGTCCGGCACAGAAGCCACGCTTATGGCCATTCGACTGGCACGCACCTTTACGGGCCGACGCAAGGTGGTCAAGTTCTACGGCCACTATCATGGTTGGCACGACAACGTCATGGACGGAACCGGTATCAACCACGACCATCCCCTGCCGGGGGTCCTGCCCGAGGTGTTCGACTCACTGATCAGCCTTCCGTCGCACGACCTGAACCGGGTCGAAGATACACTGAAAAACGACTCCGACATCGCCGTACTGATGCTGGAGCCTACGGGCGCGTTGTTTGGCGGCGTAGAAATTCCGGACGGTTTTGTAACCGGTCTGCGCGAATTGACGTCTAAATACGGCGTGCTGTTTCTCATGGACGAAGTAGTTACCGGGTTTCGGTGCGCACCGGGTGGCGCTCAGGAGCATTTCGGCGTAAAACCCGATCTGACGACGCTCGCCAAAATCGTTGCGGGTGGACTGCCGGGCGGTGCGGTCGCCGGACGCGCCGACATCATGAGCCTGCTGGAAATCCGTCTGGATCCGGTCTGGCAGGCCAATCGAAAGATGGTGCATTACGGAACCTTTAACGCCTGTCCGCTGTCGGCTGCCGCCGGTATCGCCGCGCTCAAAATCGTTGCAACGGGACGCGATATAGCCCTTGCCAACGAACGCGCGGATACGCTGCGCCGCCGCTTTGCCGAAGTACTCGCCGGTCGCGGGCTGGAAAACTGGCACGTCTTCGGTACGTTCTCCGGCGTCAAACTCAGCTATTCAAACGACCCCCGTGTGTCGCGGCGCAGCAACCTTGCGCTTATCCATGCGCTGCGGCAGGGTATGCTGCTTCATGGCGTCGACATGGTAGGAGTAGACGGTCTTACTTCGTCGGCCCATACCCCCCAAGATATAGAACACACCGCACAAGCGTTTGACGACACGCTTGCATGGCTGCAAAAAGAAGGGAAGATATAAATGGCTCAGTTTACCTTTTACGGACACTCCTGCTTTACGCTCTCCGACGGAATCCATACCCTGCTGTTCGATCCGTTTCTGACGGGCAACCCACAGGCGCAGGTTCCGGAAAGCGACGTGTCCGCCAACTATATTCTGCTGTGGCACGGTCACCAAGATCATCTGGGTGACGCCCTCCCCATTGCCAAACGTTGCGGTGCAACCATCATCTCGACCTACGAACTGGCGGTATACTGCGAAAGACGCGGCGCAAAAATCCACGGCATGGGCATCGGCGGCTCGTTCAAATTCCCGTTCGGACGGGTCAAAGTCACACGGGCGTTTCACAGTTCGTCGATCATGACGCCAAACGGAGCGGAATATCTCGGCAATCCATGCGGTTTTTTGGTGCGTCTTGACGAAAAGACCTTCTATTTTACCGGCGATACCGGTCTGTTCGGCGATATGGCGCTCATCGGCCAACTCTACAAACCCGATGTCGTCATCCTTCCCATAGGAGACAACTATACCATGGGGATCGACGATGCCATAGAAGCCATTAAAATGCTCAAACCCAAAGTCGCTATTCCCGTTCATTACAACACCTTTCCCGTTATCATGCAGGACCCATACGTTTTTGCAAAAAAATTGGGCCGTACCGCCCGTGCCGTGATTTTGAAACCCGGTGAAACCTTCCCTTTGTAACGCACAGGACGCAGCTCGAATAGAAACCTCCGGAGCGTTTCATGATCTCTCGTATTCCCGTGCGCGTCGAAGAACCCATCGGCGTATCCCGTCACCAATATCCCATCACGCAAGGCTGTGCATTTCCCCAAGGGGTCTTGCCCGACCCCCGTTACGTCCGGCTGTCCACCTCCGGGGGTGACGAACTGCCGCTTCAAACGACCGTGCTGGCCCGATGGCCCGACCGTTCGATCAAATGGCTTTTGTTAGACACCCAGATGGATACACGTCCCCGTCAGATACACAACCTAAAGATCGAATACGGTCCGGAGATCGTGGCCTCGCCCGTGACTTCCGCGTTGCGTCTGATCGAGTCGGATCGCAAGTTGACGATCGAGACCGGGGCATTGCGGATAAATCTGCTCCGGCTTGGAGCGGTTTTGATCGAGACCGCAGGAGACGTCATAGCGGGAAATGGTCCTCAGATGCTCTTGAGAGACGATAAAGGGGCGGTTTTTACCGGGCGAACGGAAAAGGTAGAGATCGAAGAAAGTCACGCGCTACGAGCTGTAGTCAAAGCGTCGGGGGGCTTTTTCTCCGACGAGGGGCGGTGCGTAATGAGCTGGATCGTTCGTTTTTATTGTTACGCCAGACAGCCGTTTGTAAAAATCTATCATACGTTTGTCCACGATCAGAACGAGCCGCTTTTTTTTCAGATGCAGGAGATGACCTTTCGGCTGCCGTTGACGTTTGGCAAAACCCCGCGTGTGATGACCGGTTCGCCCAAGTGGACGATCTCGCTTGGCGACGACTGGGGCGAGCAAACGGATATGGTATCCATGTGGGAGACGGGTGCAGGACCCGTGGCCGTGTTTGGGGTGGAAGAAGGCCGTGTAGACCGTAGCAATCCCGGTCACGGATGGATATATGCAGGCGATGCGGACCGAGGTGTACAGATCAAACTCCGTCATCCGGCGCAGAACTATCCCAAAAGGTACACGACCGACGGACGAAATATGGAAATCCACCTGTATCCCGACCCGACGGGTTGGACCGCGCCGGAGAAAAAGGGGCTAAAATACACCGAACTGTCGATAACCCATGATGGGGAATACACCGGTGCGCTTCAGATTCCGCAGGGAATGGCCAAAACGCATGAACTGTTTTTGTACGCGGGCGCGGCGCACACCGATCTCACCGCGGCCGCCGAATGTGCCGCCGCCTGCGAATATCCCTTGTTGCTCGAAATCGACTCGATCGCATGGGAAGCCAGTGGCGCGCTCGGAACCTTTCCTCGGTACTATCCCGAATACTGGCGTCTGGAGGCGTCGCTCAACCGTGCAGGAGACGCCATGACCGGATCGGCGCTGTCCGGCATGATCAACTATGGCGACACGGGTCTGACAACAACCGAAAACGGAAAACAAAAGACGCTGACCACCGACAATGTGGCCTATGACCATATCCGGTCGCCGTTGCGACAGTTTTTGCGGCGCGGCGATCAGTCGCTGTTCTGGCAGGCGGAGGTCATGGCACTTCACCTGATGGACATCGACACCGTTCATCACTCGACACAGTTTCCCGAACGTATCGGCGGCCCCGCGTCATCTGGTCGCAATTTCACTCTTATACGGACACCTCGCGGACCGAATTGGTCATCCCCAGAACCTCGCATGTATGGATTGGAGGTTTGCTTGATTTTTACTACCTCACCGGATACCGACGTGCGCTGGAGACGGTAGAATTGACGGGCCGGTTTTGCGCCGGAACCCGCCAACGTGTAGGGTGGGACAACATGCCCGCCAATTTTCGTGACGACTGGGAAGACCCCCGGCTTGATATGACGGTGGAGGGGTATCCCGACTGGTACTCCATCCGTCGGGCCGGATGGGCGCTTACCGGTATGACCGATTTGTACGAAGCCAACCCCGATCCCGCGCTTGGGCAAGAAATCCGCGCCATGATCCGTGTGTTAGGGCGATGGCAGGACGCCGACGGGCGATGGAGGTCGCGGTTCGGGTCGTTTATGCGAAGCGCCGAGGTGTTTATGCACGCCGCCGCGCTCAATGGCCTGGTTCGCGCCTACGAACTCATCGGAGATCCGGCGGCAAAAGAATTGTGTATCCGAGGCTGCCGGTTTATCTCGACCAAAACGGTTACACGGGACGGGCTGATGTATTACAAAGAATCGCCCGTAAACAACACAGGACCGGCCAGTTCAAACATCCTTGCCTTCCGCCCTAAGGTGTTTGCTTACGAACAAACCGGCGATCCGGCGATTTTGCAGGCCATGTGGCGGCTGTTCCGCTGGCATCTGGAACGCGAAGAAATCAAGGGGTTTATGGTGCATCACGCGCTCTGGGCACTGCCTACGTTTCACAAAGCCGGTCTGCTGGACGTATGGAAAAACGAAGAGATATAACACCCCATGTCCAACCTCAATCTGTTTGGCAGTTCGGACGCTGGCACCGCCCGGAAGCTGAGTCTTGTTCACGCCCGTTTCAAAGACGTCAAACCTTTTTCGTTCGAAATATTTGATGGCTTTTCCAGTCTCCGGGTGTTGACATACTCTGCTCCCGAAACCCTGCGGATTCCTACGATCGTTCAGAAAGCGGAACGAATAGCCAAACGGGACGCCGGCGTAACGCCCTCATGAGGTCATCCTTAATGTGCCGCCAAACGAACAGTTTTCACTGCGAAAAGATATCCCCGATTGGATATTGAGAGAGGGAAGCCGGCGGGAGTGATCATACTGGATCGGGGCCAACTGGAAACTTTTATGGGTATAAAATTTTCTCGGTCATGGTGGCATCCACTGCGGTGACCGAGGGTTGTCGTTAGCGTCTTTGGTAGTCCTGCGTCTTTCATGGTCCCGCATATTGCGGTTTTTATGAGGATATCCATGTCTCGTCATTTTATCCTGATCGTATCGGTGCTCGCGTTTTTCTCTACAACCTCGCTGACGCTTTTTTATCGCTACGGCGAGGCGCAGGGTGGCAAAATCGTCAACTCGGCCGGCAAGACGCTTCCACCGGATGCCGCACCGCTGGCCCGTCAGATCGTCCGGTACATGAGTCCGGAGCCGCGCTCGCTCGACTCCAGCATCAACGACTACGACACCGAATCCACCATCATCCCGTTCGAGCCACTCCTGCGCCGCGACGAAAACTGGGACCCCGAACCCGCCGCCGCTACGCGCTATGAGTCGTCAAAAGACGGCAAGACATGGACATTTTATCTGCGCCCCGGCGCGCGATGGAGCGACGGGCGCCCGCTCACCGCAGGCGACTTCGTGTACTCGTACCGACGCATGCTCAACCCACAAGAAGCCAACCCATACGCCTTTTTCTATTACGACTTCAAAAATGCCCGTGCCATCAACCGGGGCGAAATCAAAGACCCGTCCAAACTTGGCGTACGCGCGGTAGACGACCGAACCCTCGTAATCGAAACCGAAACACCCGCCCCGTATCTGCCGTATATCGTCTCCTTTGGCAACGGGTTCCCGGTTCCGTCGTGGCAGGTGGAAAAATACGGACGCAAATGGACGCTCGCCGGCAACATCGTTTCCAATTCCGGATTTAAACTCGGCGAGTGGATCAACGGCAAACACATGACCTTTGTCCCCGACCCGATGTACAACGGCCCGCACAAACCGTATGTCGAAAAGGTGATCCACCCGTTCCGCGAAGCCGCGGCGGCCACGATACTGGCGTACGAAAACAACGAAGTAGACTACGAGGCGGTCGATCTGACCGATCTGGCGCGTATTCGGCGCGATCCGAAACTTGCGCGAGATCTGGTAAAAGTTCCGGCGCGTGGCTCATGGTATGTGTTTTTCAAAACCAAACAGCCTCCGTTTAACGATATCCGGGTACGCGAGGCGTTTGCCCGCGCCATCGACCGCAACGCCATCGTAAAAACGCTGATGAACGACATGGCCTATCCCGCCTACTCGATAAATCCACCCGAATTTGCGGATCATCAGGGATCGGCGATGAAAAAATATCAGGATTTCGACCCTGTGCGAGCCAAACAACGGATGAAGGAGGCTGGTTTTCCCGGCGGGCGAGGATTTCCCAAGCAGGAACTGTGGTTGCGCGCGCCGACGCCAACGCTAAAGCGCGTCGCCGAAGCCATGACCGCCATGCTCAAGGAGAATATCGGCGTGGACGTGACGATCCGCGCGGCAGATCGCACCATGTACATGAACAATCTGTACAACTGGCGGATGAATCTCGGACTGATCGTATTTTTTGCCGATTATCAGGATTCGCGCAACATGCTTGACATGATCTGGCATTCACAGCCGCAGGGATTCGGGCGTTCGGACTGGTCGAATGCGAATTTCGATCGACTGGTCGAACAGGCGGGTGGTGAACTCGATCCGGCCCGGAGACAACAGCAGTACCGACAGGCCGAAGAGCTCATGGTGGCCGACTATGCCGCCGCATTCGTATTTCATCCGATCAATATAGAACTGCGCAAACCATGGATCAAAGGCTATCGACGCAATCCGGACGGCACAGTCGGCGGATGGGACTATACACGGGTGTACGTGGGGAAGTGAAAAACTGCAAAGAAACCTCGAACCCCAAAGGGGTAAAATGTTAACCAATCGCTAGGACCAAAAATTATACTTGACTTTGTTGATCATTTTTGTTATGTTTTAGGCATGCGTTACCGTTTTGTTCTTTGAAATCGATCTGTTTTTTCCGGTGGTTCATTTGACCCTGACAGCTTGCGGCCACCTAAAATAATTGCTAAAGCGTCGTGGCTCATTCCCGCTTTACGCGGGTTTTTTTGTTTCTGCCCGTTTCTCCCGACGCTTTGGAGAACGGGCTTTTTTATTTCCACGCAGTGGTTGACCTTTCGGAAAGGAGGTTCCTGATACCCGATGTTCAGAAGTCACACAGCACGTTCATATTTTCCTTATGGAGGAGTTCAACAGTGGCAATATCGGAAAATACGATACTCTCGCAAGAAGAGTTCTCGACGCTCTTGGAGGAAATGGTGGAGAAATTCAAATCGGATCTCATCGCCTCTGGCCGTACGGTGAGGCCACTGGGTTCATTCCGACCGAACGAATACGCCGTCCAGTAAAAGTCTCCGGGGAAAAAGCAAGCGAAACCATCCGAAAGCAAGCCGAGAGAATAGCCGGTCAAGGGTTTCCGTTACGATTCTGTCGAGTGCAAACCCTACGCCGGCTCGAACAAATCTTCATGCAGCCATGGGAGGAGATCACGGATGCTGCCGCAGAAGCCAACTATATTATCGCAAGAAGAATTTTCGACGCTCTTGGAGAAACTGCAACAGGAATTCGAAGAGCACGTCATCGCCTCTGGCCGTACGGTGATGCCTCTGGATTCATTCCAATCGAACGAATACGCCGTCCAGTACAAGTCTCCGGGGAAAAAGCAAGCGAAACCATCCGAAAGCAAGCCGAGAGAATAGCCGGTCAAGGGTTTCCGTTACGATTCTGTCGAGTGCAAAACCATACGCCGGCTCGAACAAATCTGCATGCAGCAGGGCTTCTGCTCAGCCCTTCCGTGGGCAGAAGCCCTGTATCGCGTGGGCTATGGGCCTTTTAGAATTGAACCATGAGCATCAGGCATCGCTTGACAAGGCCCGCATTCTCGGACCGTGGACGCACCCGAGAATGCGTTTCGCCTTATCGTCTGCGAAGGTACACAACTGCCGCAAAGGATTATCGCCCATCCGGGTGACGCCGAACGAGGATTGCTTTCATTCGGAACCTACTTTAACTGTAATCACAAGATAGACCCTGTAGCCGTTAACTATTTTAAACGGGCGTCCGATACATGGCTGGCAAAACGATCATGAGGGAGTTGAAGGGATGATCGTCGATCGCCGCGACCGTGAGGGCGGAGAAGGGGTTACACCTGTCCGTCCGAAAAACCGGACCCACTCCAGAATCGCTTTCCTCTGTTAAATTGTACTCGTATATTTTAGAAGTGTTCTCATGGTTCAACTTTTTTGCGGCGGTGGTTGATGCCCATTCAAATAGATATCCCCTTGAAGCCCTTACCACGCTTTGTCATCGGTATCGTGTCCGGGAACTCGCCGTTTTTGGCTCTGTCTTGCGGGACGATTTTGACGCCAAAAGCGATCTCGACCTTCTTGTTGAATTTGAAGTCGGAGCATCCGTCGGTTTTTCCACACTTTTGAGGATGCAGCGCGAACTATCGGCGTTGCTGAAGCGTCCGGTGGATTTAGTTCCTAAAGGCGGCCTACATCCGGTTCTTCGCCAAGAGGTTCTGGCTACGGCTGAGGTGATTTATGCGTCGTGAGACGTTGTATCTGACCGATATTGTTCAATCCGTTGAAGCCATCCATCGGTTTCTACACTGGGTGAGTCAGGAGACGTTTCTGGCGCTATTAGCAAGTGATGCGGTTAACGAAGAGTCCAATCCTTCGACCGACTCTCAGAACGCCTCTTGATGTCTAAGTCATGGAGACCGACCGCCCTGCGCTTACCCCGTACACAGGCAGCTCAAGCGCAATGTTGGGGGCATTTTCAAGGGAGAATATATGGCTGAAACATCAAGAAGCGTGCGGTGGATCTCCCGGTTTAGGCAAGAAGAGATAGGTAATGAGCCTCAAGAATCGGCAACCCCCCGTAGTTGAAATTGCGGCCCTCTTTATTGCTTTTCGTCGATCTCGCCTATGCTGGAACTATCCACCCATCCGGCTTGACCATCGGCGAGTTCGATTTTGATGCGAATAACGCTATCTTGCTGCATTATCGACGGTGGCTCCCGGTAGAATACCCGTGCCTGAACCCCAGCCGGCAACAGCCTTTTGACCGACGCACTCGGTCGTCGACTTTTATAAAGCGGTGTTTTGTCTGTCGTGATGACAACTGTAGATAACGGAATATCGATGAGTTCGTGCACCCTTCTCCATATATGCCCGTAACCCAAATTAGTCTGATCGGTAATATCCCAGATATCAAACTCCTCGACAGTCATAAATAAATCCTCGTACAGGGCACGCAATATCGCCAAATTGGCATCTCCGTCGTCGGCCAGTAGGGCCAATCGAAGCCGAGCGATATCACCGAGGACTTCGCTAGAAAACCGGGCGGCGACACGCGATAGAAATGCCACGATGCGTGTCTCGTCCTCGGCACTTGCCAAGACTTTGACTGCCGTCGAGACGATCTCGCTCCGGTAATGGACAGTGGATAGGTAGAAACCGCGTTGCACGTCGGGAAAAGTTTAGAGTACGAAAAACGCAGTGTCGAGCATGGTGTCGAAGCGGCCCTCAAGACCGAGACTTCGTACCCACGCTCGATAGGCCACGAGACGAACCGCATCGCTGGACGTTTCCGCAAGGATTCGTTTTGCCTCGTCCATCAGGCGGATCGGATCGTCTCCCGCTCGTTCGATAAGCCGCCGCGCTGCGCGCTCGTCCGCCCAGTCGTTCCACTCGAATCCCTCGACAGGCTCGTCCGGCTATTCCCGAATCATCCGATGCAACACCGCTGCCGTTTTTGTTGAATCAAGAACAGGGCTTGAAAATGGCGGGTCGGCAAGCGTTATAGAGGCCTCCGCTCCAGCACGCCCTATAAACAAACGCTCAGAACCGAAATCGCGGATGATGCGTTCCAATTCCTCAACCCTCTTTGCTGTATCGCCCGAGGCCAAGTACACATAGCTTTTTAGCCATGCCGTATACGCTCCGGCACCGACGATTTCCTGAGTTTTATCTATGGACCGATCTGCCGTCAGATATAAGGTATCCCCGGGGGTAATCAAACCTTCCAATTTGTTTACGATAGCAAGCGCCGTAGCATAGTTCGTGGTAGGCGTCAGGTTCAGAAAATAATCGGGTTTGTCCCCATACCCATTTATCCACATCTGTACAAATTCGGCATACGCATTTTCCCATTCGATGTCGAATCGTTTGGTCAGGAGCCAACTTCCTCTTGATCCCAACCACAGGCGTCCATCCTCTCGCGCGCGCTCGGTGATCCGTATGATCTGCCGGTTCGTGTCACCATGATGATAGTACAACTCAGCGTTTAGCGATGGCTGTGCGAAAACGGAATCCCCCAAGCCCGGATAGACCACGATATGGCGAGTAAGGGCACGCAAGTCATACCGTACCCATCCGGTCGTACCGTCGGTCGCTCGATAAGCACCCATCCGTTCCGGTCGAAAACCGCCCGGTCGTCCTCCCGGATGCCAAACGCCAATCGATCCTCTCCAAATTCAAGGGTATCGACTACCGAAGCGCCGTCCGTCGTGTCCGCATATACCAGAACACCGTCTGCCAGGGCAACCCCGATAGAGATCGGCTCGGCGACAAGAGACTGCGTCGTCAGGGCGATGGCAATGATGGCGAGATAGCGGTACATACCTTTATTCTTGCGAAAAATCCCGGCTCCGACACAGATTCCTACCTATATTATAACCCATCAAATAACGGTTAAAAACAGATATTCAATCCAAAACCCGGAGCCTCTATGCCATCCCCCCGCCCCATCCTGCTTGACGATGCAAAAATGCGCTCGTTTGTCTCCGACGGGTATGTGACGCTCAAAACCGACTTTTCGCGTGAATTACACGAAGCGGTCGGCGCGCGGATCGAGGCGCTGTTCGAAAACGGCGGCAATCCGGGCAACAACCTACTTCCGCACGTTCCGGAAATACAGGATGTATTCGACCATCCCGCCGTCCACGGCGCGCTCACCAGCCTGCTCGGACCGGGATACTATCTCCACCCGCACCGACATTGCCATTACAACCCACCGGGAAGCCCGGGACAGCGTAACCACAAGGATAGCTGGTCCAAATACCACCACCGTCCCCGATGGGCGATGGGATTCTACTATCCGCAGGATACGCCGGTCGAACTCGGACCAACAGGCGTGACGCCGGGAAGTCACTACTACAACGGAAGCGCGGGACCGAATCAAGAAATTCCGCTCACGGGTGAGGCAGGGACAGTCATACTCGTTCACTACGATCTGTGGCATCGCGGCACGGCCAACACAAGCGACAAAAAACGGTACATGGTCAAGTTTCTCTTTACCCGCCTCGAAGAACCCGATGGCCCGGTGTGGGATACGAAAAACAGCGGCTGGACGGACGACGACGATCTTATGGGTGCAAGCGTCTGGCGTTGGTACACGGGGCAGCATGACGCGACGGACGGATACCACGGAAACGAAGATGTCGCCAATCTGCTGAATACGCTACGCGGCGACGACGAGACAGCGGCGCTTCGGGCCGCCTATGCGCTTGCCGCAATGGGAGACGTCGTCCTTCCCGGTCTGCTGACAGTCCTTGGCGATCCGTCTCCGTCGGCGCGGCGCAACGCAGGCTACGCGCTTGCCGCGATAGGCGCGTCCGCCGTTCCCGGTCTGATAGACGTCTGCACCGATGCTCCGGAAGAGGTGCGTGCGTCTGCCTTGGATACGCTAAGCGATATGGGCCGCGAAGCGCGTGAAGCCTTGCCTGTCATCGTGCGCCATTTGGGGGACCTGTCGGAAAAGGTCCGGCGTGCAGCGGCGGACGCCGCCGGTACGGTAGGCGTGGAAAAAAGTGGCTCCGGGGTCGTTGCGGCGCTGATAGAACGACTGGGAGATGAGGACGAATGGGTGCGGCGAAATACGGCGCTTGCGCTGTGCAGGATAGGATCGAAGGCGGAAGAGGCGACACCCGCGTTGATCGCGGCACTGCGCGACCCGTGTCGATATGTGCGGTACAAGGCGGCCAAGACGCTCGAACGCATCGGAACGCCACAGGCGCTGACCGCCCTGCTGAGCTTTTATGAAATGTCGTTGTGGTGTCCCGTCACCCACCGCGAATCCGCGTACTGAGGCCAGCCTTACTCTTCTATGCGCAGGATGCTGGTGATCATCTGCACCACATCCTGAATGTTGATCGTTTCGTCGCCGTTTACATCCGCGACGGCAAAATCCGCACTGCCCGGCGCGGGCGACGCTATCCTGCCGATGATCATCCCCACCAGACGGATGACATCTAGGACGTTGACTTTTTCGTCGCCATTGAGATCGCCGATCACTCCCGGTGGCGCGGAAGGTGGGGGGGTAAAGGCTTCGTTCGCGGTTTGCAGTCCGCCTGTGTTGCCCCCGCCGATGGCGTAGATCGTCTCGTCCAGCACGACTGCGGCAAGTCCGGCGCGCGGAGTAAGCAACGAAGGCGCAACACTCCATACATTGGTAGTCGGGTTATAGACGTGTACCGAGTCGATATGAACGGTTCCGTTATATCCGCCGATGACGTAAAACTGGCCATTGAGCACCGCGCCGGCGCCGCACCCGCTCAGCACAGGCATCGACGTCCCGGAACTCCACGCATTTGTCACAGTCACGCCCCATCCTGTGCCGGATCATCATGCCCCGCCTCTGCGCCTTTGCCCCCCTATTACCGCGATCAATCCGCCGATGACGCAGAGAATGGGAAACACGTCACCGTACCGGGTGTAAAATGTGGACACATCCCGACCGGGGTAGACTTCACCGATCGTAGAAGTCGCCGCCATAAGCGGTGTAAGTCCCGACATTCGACCGGTAGCGGAAATGTATCCGGAGACCCCCGTATTGGCGGCACGAATGACCGGAACGCCGTTTTCCACGGCCCGAAACACGGCCATCGAAAAATGCTGCATCGGAGCAGAGGAGTCGCCAAACCACGCATCGTTGGTCATGACCACCAGCACATTGGCTCCGCCGTCCACAAAACGCCGCACCAAGTCGGGGAAAATGGACTCATAGCAAATCACAGACCCCACGCGAATGTCGGCTCCCGGAACCGGCATGACCGTCAGCGTCTCACCCGGTGTCAGCACACCGACATCCATCGTCAACCCTCTGAGCCAGAAAAAAAGAAACGAAAGCGGCAGATACTCTCCAAAGGGGACCAAATGGATTTTGCTGTACTGCGCTGTAATCCCTTGTCGGGGGACCAACAGATAGGCGCTGTTGTAAATCCGGGTTTTGTCCTGTGGATCGTATCCAAGCGCGCCAGTGAGCAGAGGAACGCCGATTTCTTCTACAAACGCGCGGACCTGTGTCGCATAGACGCGGTAAATAGGGTTTTCCATAAAAAACGTCATCGCCGTTTCGGGAAACACGACAAACTGTGGACGCGCGCTTAACGTAGATCGGGTCAGGATCACGTATTTGTCCAAGGTGGATTGAAGCTGTGAAGGAGACCATTTCATACCTTGTTCCATGTTGCCCTGTACGACCGCCACTCGGACCGGTGGCGTCTGGGACTCCAAACGTTGGGTGTGGGCGATGGCGCTCCAACCATACCCCACGACGGCGATACACAACAGACAGGTGACCGCCAGCGCTCTGATCGGCGGCTTCCACGGCCAACCCTCACGCGCCGCAATCAGCGTCGTCGCCAGCGTGGCATTGACAAGCACTACGATAAAAGAGACGCCGTATACCCCGGTAATTCGGGCGATCTGTATGACAGACAACACCTGGTACTGCGAATAGCCTGCCAACTCCCACGGAAACCCGGTAAACAGATAGGTCTGAAGATATTCGAGACCGGTCCACAACACGGCGGCGGTCAAAGGAAACAAGGCGCTCCGGCGAT
>VGJU01000053.1 GCA_016867335.1 Candidatus Zixiibacteriota bacterium
AAAACAGGTCGTTATTGGTCAGTGGGTTTCTTGCTGTCAACCCTTTATGGCATTCCTCCCCACAGCAAACTGATGGGGTTTCCATCCCACTGGAGAAGAAATGAACAATGAACAATGAACAATGGACAATGACCGACAGAACTTGAACCATGCATGCGAATAATGCAAATTAGGACCTCATGTTACTCACAGTGGGGCTGTTTCTCAGTAGTCCGCCCGTTCTGCCCCCTGTGGTCCCCGTGAGCAGGGGACTTTTCGTGTTCCCTCTCCGTTCGCGGGGAGAGCCGGGGTGGGGGCCTACACCAGATGTCGCGTAACATCAATGCTCCATTGTCCATTATCCATTTTAAAATTAGAAAGGACGTACATGCCTATCTTTACCCCTGAAAAACTCCATCGTATCGGCATCGATCTGCTTGTCGCATCCGGCGTACCCGACGACGATGCGCGTTGTGTCGTGGATCATCTGGTAGACTCCAACCTGTTTGGTCACGACTCGCACGGCGTGATTCGATATCCCGAATATGTCAAGGCGATACAGACCGGGCGGTTTCAAGCAAAGGGTCAGATTGCCGTGTTAAAGGAGACGCCTTGCACCGCAGTGGTAGACAATGGCGGTGCGTTGGGACAGGTCGGCGCAACCTTTGCCATGCGGCGTGCGATCGACAAGGCAAAAACATACGGAACGGCCACGGTATCTTTGCGCAACACGAGCCATGTAGGTCGCGTAGGCGCCTATCCGCTCATGGCGGCGCGCGAAGGGCTGATCGGGTTTTCCTGTGTCAACGCCGGACGCATGGGGCATCAGATCGCCCCGTTTGGCGGCATCGACGGGCGTCTCAGCACCAACCCGATCGCCTTTGCCGCACCAAGAAAGGATGCCGATCCCATCATGGTGGACATGACCACCTCGGTGGTGGCGGAAGGCAAAATCCGTGTGGCGCGCAATCAGGGCAAACAGGTTCCCGAAGGCTGGCTGATCGACGGCGAGGGAAAGCCAAGCCGCGACCCCAACGTGATGTACGCCCAGCCACGCGGCGCGATTTTGCCGATGGGTGGGGTCGTGGCACACAAAGGGTTTGCGCTTGGCATCATGGTCGAAATCCTCGCCGGAACACTGAGCCAGCAGGGGTGCGCCTCCGGGGCGCCGGCGATGGCCAGCAACGGCGTCATGTTTACCGTCTACCACCCCGATTTTTTTGTGGAACGTGAGTGGTACGAAAACGAAGTGGAAACCATGGTCCGGCATATCAAGTCGAGTCGGTTGGCCTCCGGTTTCTCGGAAATCCTGCTACCGGGCGAGCCGGAGTTTCGTCTGGCGCAAAAACGCCGCCGTGACGGCATCGAACTCGACGATACCACGTGGACGCAGATTAAAGAAGCCGCCGTGTCAGTCGGGCTTGATTCTGGCGCATGGGCGGATTAGGCACCGTGGCGGAAAAAAATACATAGAGGAAGTCGCGCATGGGTGCATTTCAAAGTGCCGGATAGTTTTGCGAATTCATACGATCAGAAATAAAGTTTTATACAGGGTTAATCCTCTTTCCCGATTACTTCACCAGCGTCATCCTGCGCGTCTCGCTCTAGCCCGCGCCGGTCATCCGGTACAGATAGACGCCCGACGATACCGGCTTTCCGGCGGCGTTACGGGCGTTCCAGATGACCGTATAGCGCCCCGGCGCTTTTACCTCATCGACCAGACGGGCTACCTCCTGACCTAACAGGTTGTACACGATCAGCGTGATGTGCGACGGCTGCCTTGACACCAAGAGGCAGGCATCCGCATTTTCAGAGTGGGTACATCCGAATATTCCGTCAACTTCAGTTGTCTCGATTTAGAAAGATCAACCTCGTGACTGTAGAAGAACTCAGGCGAATTACGGCTCCTTTCTGCAGGCGGTTCAACGTAAAACGCTTGGACGTTTTCGGATCGCTGGCGCGTAACGAAGGCACAGCCGATAGCGACGTAGACATGCTTGTCGAGTTTGAGGCCGTCGAACAGCATCTTTCCAAACGGTTCTTCGGTCTGCTGCATGATCTTGAGGATACACTGGGGTGCAGAGTTGACCTCCTTACCATTGAGAGTCTAAAGAATCCTTACTTTCGACGACGAGCACTCCAGGAAAGGATAACCCTTTATGGAGGATGAACTTCTCGCCTGTCTGCACGATATTCGGGAAGCCATTCTATTGAACAGAAAAGCGAGTGCATATCCTGCGGCCTGTTGCCGCAGGAGCAACAGGAAAAGCCAGTGCCATGCGTTCAGGTCGGAAAAGCCGCCCGTCTGACGCCGTATTTACCGGGGTTTAAGGTTTGGCCTTACCCTGCCCATAAATTCGGATTATACTTTGTAGTAGAAATACCCGTCCTGCATTATGTTTTTGTATAATCTCTACTTGTGTTTCCTCTGTGCTACAACACTCCCGGCAATCCTCTGCCCGGAGGGGTGGCATGCGGGTATTCATCCTGATAGGTACGGGACTGATCGCCGCAACCTCGCTTGCCTGTGGCGGTTCTTCTTCTCCGTATCCTTTTGTGTTTACTCCGCGCTACACCTTTACCGAATCCCCCGATGCGAGAGAATTCCCCTCTCTGGAACTCAATCACGACGGACGACTCAATTTAGCGATCTATCAGAAGCTGGAATCAGGACCGTACGCGCTGATGCTCCACGAATTTCTCGGTACCGGCTCGCGGGTGCGCGGGCAGTTTAACCGATCCTTTCCTTTCGATTTAGTCGGTCACCCCGATATCGACCGCGACCGGCGCGATGAAATCATGATCGGCTTTGTGAAGGACGACCGTCTCGTGATAGAAGCATACGGGCAGACGACGCGGGAAAATCGGGCCCCCGCGCCGTTGATATCGTTCGCGAGCGAATCGGTGCAGGACGCCAACGGAGACGGGGCCGTCAAGATCGACCGTTTACCCTCGACATACTCTTGAAGGACGATATCGTTGATGTGGTCATCGACAACCGACGAACGCTGATCGACCGCTGTCCGCAGCGATCCGGAGACGCGATTCTGTTGTTTGCCCAAAACGGAGCGGTCCGTTTTGACGAACTTTCCGTCCGTCCGCTGTTATAATGGCGTGTTGACCCGGCGAATAAACCGCGATAATCAGGGGTAAACGCGCATACTGAATCCCTGACGTTGTCGCAGGGTGGTTTTTATCCTGAAGCCTTACTATTGATTTTCCCATATCGACCGTAATTCATTTACGGTCAGCGCTAATATCCGGGCTTCTCCGCCTCCGGCGAAAAAACGCAGCGGATAGTCGGCGGCTTCCGGCAGGAAGCAGAAGGACATGGACAATGCTCCCCGCGCGTCGAACACTTCCAGAGAAGTCCGGTCGATGAGCAGGCGAAGGGTGACACGTCCATTTTCAGACGCAAGCGCGGCGGTATGGTTTTTGAACTCGACGGTCTGCTCCGCAACGGAATACGTCAGCGCAAGACCGCGCAACTCGACCCCAAAATTACGGGCGGTTCCCGGTTCGATCTCCAAGGTGATGTCGAACAGTTCCGTATCCGTATGGGGGATCAGATCCGCTCCAGGGCGCAGGGGCAGGTCTGTCCAGCGGTCGGTCTTTGCATACAGGGTTTCGATCTCCCGCGCCGGAAGGCGGCATAGCTGTATGCCTGAAGGAAACCGTCGAAGAGTGAGTTCAACAGGAAAGGACATCTGATGGGTAAACGGCATGGCCGGAAATTTGCCTCCGGCCATCCAGGATATCTGAATACGGCGTCCGTCTTCAGATGGAATGTCGCTCCAGGTCTGCGCCGCGTATCCATTGGTGCCTTTTTCCGCGTTGAGCACTCCGGTTTCCGGTGTAAACGTCCGGCCGTCGAACCGTCCCAGCACGTAACCGCCGTTGCCACCCCAGTAAACCCAGCGCGTATCGTCCGGGTCGCCGTCCACAGAAAGTTCAAAGAAATCAGGACATTCGGACACACCCGGCAGGGCGAGTTCACCCAGAAGTTTCCAGTTTTTCAGATCTGTCGAGTGGAACAGTGTATAGTCGCTTGCGACAAGATACAGCGCCATGATCCAGGTTCCGGACGGCTCATGCCAGATTACTTTGGGATCCCGGTTGCGGTCCCGGATATGCCCGATGACCGGATTTCCGGCGTATTTCGTCCAAGTCCGTCCCCAATCGTTGCTGTAGGCGATGCATTGAACACAGGGTTTCTGTGGTTTCACAATGGTATCTCCGACCGTATAGAACGCAACAAGCGACGGTTTCGCTCCGCTCTGAAATCCGCCCGTGTTCCGGTGATCCACCACCGCCGAGCCGGACCATATCCATCCCATGTCGTCCGGCTCCAGGGCGTGTTCGATCTGCCGCCAGTGGACCAGATCGGCGCTGACGGCGTGACCCCAGGTGTTTGGTCCGTGACGGAGACTGCCGGGCGTGTGCTGAAAAAACAGATGATATTCTCCGTCGTAATAGACAAGGCCATTGGGATCGTTCATCCAGTCCCTTTTCGGACTGAAATGAAATTGCGGGCGATGTGTTTCCCGGTACAGCGGAACGGTAAACATGCTGTTTATCCTTTTCTCTGTAGTCTGTGGCGCTTAGTATTACAACCGCAGATGGTTTGTGCTGAGTGTTGATAGACAATTTGGGGCGAGGTATAGCCCCCATGCCTCCTGTAGTGACTCTGCCTGGCTTTCAGGCGTTTGGCGCGTCGCCAGCGCGACCGGGCCAGAGGGACCCAAGGTGATTGTGTCGGTAGCAACAACGCCATGACCAGTAGACGCCGCACTTCCGGGACGGTCAACTCAGCAAGGTCTTGATCGGTGTCGTGTTTTTTTTCGCCTCCCTGGCACGGATAGAGGCCAGAAAGGCATGCGCCATCATTGACAGGGTAATATGTCGATACCAACTGGGATAGGTACGCACTTCATAATGATCCAGACCGGTTTCTCCTTTGGCTTTTTCAAATCATTGTTCAATGGTATAGCGCGTGGCATCCATCTGGGCCAGGGTGAGCAAGGGGGTTGTACTTTGCGTATTGGACAAGTAACAGGCGATAGCCTCCGGATCGCCAAACTCGTCGATAATGAAGTCCTGCAAAAGGTCTCTTGCCGCCTCACAATCCCATGGGCTACGATACAAAAACCGTTGTATCGCATCCGGTATCTTATCCCCCACCACCTCGGGAATCTGCCAGGTGTTCTTGCGTTCGACACAAGAGAGCAAGCCGCGCAAGTACTTGACCGACTGTTCACGCGGTTCACTGCGCGAAAACAAAGCGCTAAAGCGTCCATGAAAGGCGATGAAAACATCCGCTCAATCATCAAGTTCTTCTTTCCTTATCTCGATTCTCCTGGATCAATGGTCTATAAAATGTGTCCGAAGATACGATAAACCATGTTTTAATGCAACTGCGGTTGTGGTATTAGAGACGCTTCGGAAACTTCAGGGTCGGCGCATCGATCTGCTGCTGCTCGATCTGAAGATGCCTAACCCGGATGGCATGACCATTCTGCGGACCATGGCCAACCCCGTACCCATTCCGGTTATCATCCTGACGGCGCACGGCACAATCGCCCCCGCAGTCGAGGCCATGAAATCAGGAGCGTACGATTTTCTCGAAAAACGCATCCACATCGACCCATTCCGGCTCACCATCCGGCGCGCGCTGGATCATGCGCGGCCCCAGCGTGAACACGGCTATCTGCTTACCCAACTGCAACGCCAGTCCACGCTTTTGGGAAACAGCGATGCCATGCGTCAGTTGAGGAATCTGATTGCTAAGGCGGCGGCGATGCCTGTAACCGTTCTGATCGAAGAGGAAAGCGGAACAGGCAAGGAACCTGGCGGCAAAAGCCATCCATGCGGCAAGTCCGCTGGCGGGCGCCCCGTATATCGTCATGAACTGCGCGGCGCTCCATGACCCTCTGGTGGAAAGCGAACTGTTCGGGCATGTCAGGGGCGTGTTTACCGGTGGCCGATCATGGTGTAAGTAGATGATAGGTTAAATTTGTATGAAAAAAGATAAAGTAAAAATGTAGGTTTATCCTCCCATGGATGTCCGATGATGTCGGGATCGTCTATTTTCCTCTCGACCCTTAACGAGAGGAGTTCCCGATGGTTAGGTTGGAGGCGTGGATGAACATTCATGCATTGCATAAGCAAGGATTGAGTTACCCTGAGATCGGTCGTCTGACCGGTCGAGACTGGCGTACGGTAAAGGAGGCGCTTTCACGTGACGGGGTGCCACGCTATGCGCGTGCGGTCCGGGGTTCTAGGTTAGATGCGTACACGGGCTATGTTGATCAGGCGCTCTGTCGGGGCGTCGCTCGCGCCAGCCGTCTGTATCGAGAGATCAAAGCCCAAGGTTATACAGGCGGCTATGAACTGGTAAAGTGCTATGTTCGTGAACAAAAGCGCCTCCGTATCCATCAAGCGGTCATGCATGATGCGGCGGTGAGGTCAGCTACCAGGAGCCATTTCTTTATTTTGCCGCCCACTACGGGTTCATGCCCAGAGCCTGCTGGCCGTATCGTCCACAGACCAAGGGCAAGACCGAACGGCTGGTCAGTTTTGTACACGACGATTTTTTTGTCGGAACCGCCTTTGTCGATATGGCGGATCTGAACCGGCGTTGTAAAAGCTGGCTTGAGCGCGTCAATGGCCTTATCGCAACCACCGGCCAGGCTCCGGTTAAAAAAGCTCAGGAAGAACGAGCGCATCTTCTGCCGCTCCCCCAGATCGCCTTTGATCCGACTCCGATCGAGACCCGGTTGGTCAGCCGAGACTGCCTGATCTCCTTCAACGCCAACCGCTACTCTGTACCGCACGCCCATGTGGGAAAGCACGTCACCGTTCGTTACGATGACCAAAAGATAAGGGTCTATGACCATACACAGCTTATCGCCACCCATCCTCTTCTGACGGGAAAAGGACGCCTGCGTATCGACGGCCACCCTTATGCCGGGATCATGATCCCCAAACACCAAAAGACGACAGGCTCCGCTACACAAGATCGACAGCGTCCGCCCCTTTTACGGTCCCATCCGGCTTTTGACATCCCGGTCGAGAAAAGGTCGTTGACCACCTACCAAGGCCCTCTTGGATAAGGAGGCCAGCCATAAAACCACGCTCAGACTGGCTCGCTTCCCTGCCTGCGCACCTTGGACAGCTTTGACTTCGCGTTCCAGCCGTCGATTGAAAAAGTACACATAAACGAACTGGCCACGCTGGGCTTTGTCCAGCGAAAGGAAAACCTGATCTTCGGATCGGCTGGTCAAACAACTGCGTGAACTCAAAGACAGTCCACTTACCAGAAAACTGAACCCTATCTCAAACCCGCGCTGCTTGTCATAGATGAAGTCGGCTACCTGTCGCTGGATCGAAACAAAGTCAATCTGATCTTCCAACTGATCGTCGGGCGCTATGAAAAAGGCTCCATCATCCTTACCAGCAATAAGACATTCGTCGAATGGGGCGAGGTTTTCGGCGACAAGGTGCTCGTCACCGCTCTGCTCGATCGGCTCATGCATCACGCCGAAGTATTGGCCATAAAAGGCCAGCGCTATCGACTGCGTGGCAAAAAACTCGATGGCTCAACCATCGCCCATGCCGCTGAAATAAACCCCACCCCCGGAAAGGAGAACCCCAAAACTGCCGACGCATAAACGGGATACCCTACATTTTTAACGTATCATTTATACATTTTTAATGTATCATTGACAATCAACCATCCCGTAGCGAGCTACGGGGTTTGTAGTTCACCGCCTAAGCGGCGTCCCAGTTCGGCTGGTTGGATAGCAGCCCTGGGGATATTTTTCGCCGCGATCGTGTCTGCGTGACCAGCGAAGCCACACGATACACAGAGGAACACACGTTGATCGGGACGATTCCTTTTATCCACACAGCCGCAAAGGAGCGCAGGTGGCAGAACGACCAGCTATGCAATCGGTATCGCTGAGGCTTTTGAGTCGTTATCCGGCCACGAATCCCCTTGAGGTCTTCAAGGGCGATCCCGCGTTCGGTGTCTTTGGCCTTATTGAAGCCTCCCCGCAGCCATCCGAAGGCAGTTTTACGCCTTCCACCTGCGGGGAGTACGCTTGCCGGTAGTATCGCAAGCTATCTTCGACAGTAAGGAGTAGGCGCTCTTGCGGCCGTTCTGCCGCAAGATATTTTGATTGTTTGGAGTTCGCTCGTTTACCCCGCAGCCATTGCGTAAGCAACCGCGTAGCGCTCGATGCGTTCCCGGAGGGAACCATCCATCGAAGCCTCTTCACGCTTCTACCTACGGGGTTTCTGACACTCAAGGATGAAGAAAGGGTGGACAACGAAGCGGCTTGGCGAACTTGCTGAAGCGGACTACCTGAATTACTTTCTGAACAGTCGCATCGCATTCGACCACGGCAAGACGGTTGTGATTTCGAGTGTCAACCAAGCAAACATCAACGGCGCGAAATTGAAGACATATCCAATTCCGACTCCGCCTTTGTCGGATCAAAAACGCATCGCCACCCAACTCGACGCCCTCGCCACCGAAACCCAACGACTGACGGGGATCTACGAGCAAAAGCAGGGGGCGCTGGCGGCGTTGAAAAAGTCGCTCCTGCACCAAGCTTTCACCGGGAATCTATGAACGCACGACCATCCATTGCCGTGCCCAGGAATCCACGCGCGACTTGCGGGCTGCGTTTGGGATTGTGTTGCCTGTTCGCTGTCGAGCCGATCAAGTTCCGCACGACTACGGCAACGGCGATGCTCCGCCTGACCAGCAAGGAGAGGCTGGCGCGGCTAGCGGAGCTGTGCCTGGCCAATGCGGACGCGTTGCTCTCTTCGTTGAGATTCTGCGCGGCGCACGGCATCGGCTCGTTCCGCATCAACAGCCAAATTCTGCCGGTGAAGACCCACCCCACGGCGGGCTACAAAATGAGCGAATTGCCGGGCGGCACAGACATCGTGGCGCGTTTCAAGGAGTGCGGTGAGTTCGCCCGCGTCAGCCATCTGCGGCTCTCGTTTCATCCCGATCAATTCGTGGTGCTCAACTCCCCGAATCCCAACACGGTCGCCCATTCGCTGGAGGAACTGGATTACCAGGCCGAGGTCGCTGAGTGGGTTGGGGTCGACACGATCAACATCCATGGCGGCGGCGGATATGGCGACAAGACTGCGGCGCTTGGGGCCCTGCAGAAAACCATTGAACGCCTGCCGATGCAGGTGCGGTCGCGGCTCACGCTGGAGAATGACGACAAGGTTTACACGCCTTCCGACCTCTTGCCCGTTTGCGCCGCCACAGGCGTGCCGCTGGTTTACGACGTACATCACCATCGCTGTTTGTCCGACGGATTGAGCGTGGCCGAGGCCACGAATCGGGCGCGGAAAACGTGGAAGTCAGAACCGCTGTTTCATATTTCCAGTCCGATCGAAGGCTGGAACGGGCCGAAGCCGGAACGGCATCATGATTACATCAGCGTTGAGGATTTCCCGGATGAGTGGTTGGGCTGGCCGCTGACGGTGGAAGTCGAGGCCAAGGCCAAGGAGCTGGCGGTGGCGCGACTCATTGACGAGTTGCATGGGAAAGGAACACGGAATGCCTGCTAACAAACTCATCCTTGTCACCGGAGCAACGGGCTATGTCGGTGGCCGATTGTTGCCGCTCTTGGTACAGGACGGCTGTCGTATGCGATGCTTGGCGCGGCAGCCAGAACGCCTGTCGTCGGGCGTGCCGACAGGCGTGGAGGTCGTTGCCGGTGATGTGCTGGATGCCGCTTCGTTGTCCGCCGCCATGCAGGGCGTCGAGACAGCGTATTATCTGGTTCATTCCATGGGGACGACGGGCGACTTTGAGGAGCAGGACCGACTCGCCGCGGACAATTTCGCCAGTGCTGCCGCTGCGGCGGGCGTTCAACGGATTATTTATCTCGGCGGCTTGGGCGAGGACGAGACGGAGTTGTCGGCGCACCTGCGCAGCCGGCACGAGGTAGGAGAGCGTCTGCGTGCCCACGGCGTGCCGGTGGTTGAACTCCGGGCTTCCATCATTATAGGTTCAGGCAGCCTGTCGTTTGAGATGATCCGTGCCCTGGTCGAGCGCTTGCCGGTGATGGTGACGCCACGGTGGGTGCAGGTCACGGCACAACCCATCGCCATCGGTGATGTCCTCGCCTATTTGCAGGCGGCCCTCGATGTTGAAACCGGCCATCGCAGCTTGACCATCGAGATCGGCGGGCCAGACCAGGTTTCCTACGGCGATTTGATGCGTGAGTATGCACGGCAGCTCGGGCTGTGGCGATGGATGATTCCAGTGCCCCTGCTGACACCACGCCTATCCAGCCTGTGGCTGGGCTTGGTGACACCGCTGTATGCGCGGGTGGGCCGCAAGTTGATTGATAGCCTGCGTCACTCCACGATGGTGCGGGACGATTCTGCGCAACGCCACTTTCCCATCCGACCGATTGGCGTGCGGGAGGCGATTGCGAGCGCGCTCGGAAACGAGGACTCAAGCTATGCAGCGACCCGGTGGTCGGACGCGTTGTCCGCTGCCGGCACACTTCGGCAATGGGGCGGGACGCGATTTGGCAATCGGTTGGTGGACTCGCGCTCGATGAGGGTGATGGCTGAGCCCGCTGCCGCTTTCGCCGCCGTGGAGCGCATCGGTGGTGCGACGGGTTGGTATTATGCGAACTGGCTCTGGGCTATGCGCGGCTGGCTGGATCTCTTGCTGGGCGGAGTCGGAATGCGCCGTGGGCGTCGTGATCCGGAATGTTTGCGGGCGGGCGACACACTGGATTGCTGGCGTGTCGAAAGTATAGAGGCGGGTCGGCGGTTACGCTTGGCTGCCGAGATGAAACTGCCCGGGCGCGCGTGGCTGGAATTCGAGGTGCAGCCGAACGACGGCAACGCGAGCCTTCGCCAAACCGCCACGTTCGATCCACTCGGGTTCTTGGGGCTGGCTTACTGGTATGCCGTCTGGCCTTTACACCAACTTGTTTTTGCGGGCATGCTGCGCGGCATCGGGACCTCGGCGGAGAAACGCGCATGACGATTCACGAATTCCAATGCGAACAGTGGCTGCCGTTGCCGCCGGAGGAGTTGTTTCCATTCTTTGCGGACGTGGGCAATCTGGATGCGATCACACCGCCCTGGCTGCATTTTGGTATCGTGACGCCGCGTCCCATCGAAATGCGAGCGGGGGCGCTGATTGATTTCCAAATACGCGTGCGCGGCCTGCCCATGCGCTGGCGCACGCTCATCCGCGAATGGCAACCGCCGCACCGTTTTGTGGATGAACAACTCCGAGGGCCTTATCGACAATGGATTCACGAGCACGTCTTTGAGGTGCACGATGGCGGGACGCTGGCCAGGGATGTGGTGCGCTACGCCGTGCCCTTTGATTTCATCGCGCATCCGCTTTTTGTGCGGCGGGATATAGAGAAGATTTTTGCGTTCCGTCAGGAGTCGCTCCGGGCGCGGTTTGGCGTCGCCAGAAACCATCACGAATGAACGAGAAAACAAACACCAAGGGAAGCAAATCGGAAGACCGGGTGACCGGCCTCCGAGCCGGCTTTGCGTTGGCGGGCTGGCTGGCGCTATGTTTCAGCGCGGCGGCAAGCGGGGCGCTGTTCATGCCGGGCGAATGGTATGCCATGCTCCGGAAGCCGTCGTGGAATCCGCCGAGTTGGGTGTTCGGCCCGGTCTGGACGACGCTCTTTACGATGATGGCGGTGGCGGGGTGGATGGTTTGGCGGCGCGGCGGGTTCACGGCGCAACGCCGTGCGCTGGTGCCGTTTCTCGGTCAACTTGCCCTCAATGCCGCATGGACGCCGCTGTTCTTCGGGCTTCATCGGCCCGGTCTGGCGTTTGTGGAAATCCTCCTGCTGTGGCTGGCCATTGCGTGGACCATCGCGGCGTTCTGGCGGGTGCATCGTTTGGCAGCCGGGGTGCTTGGGCCGTATCTGGCATGGGTGAGTTTCGCAGCGGTGTTGAACGGCACGTTGTGGAGACTGAACGCATGAGCGAAACCGAAACCCAACGACTGACAGGGCGCTACGAGCAAAAGCAGACGGCGCTGGCGGCATTGAAGCAGTCGCTGCTGGACCCGGCGTTCAACGGACAATTGTGAGGTTCGCATTATGGTGGATATTTCGATCTACCAGACCGAATGGGGTACCGTTGAAGTTCGTGTTGATCAGGAGACAGTCTGGCTATCGCAGGAACAGATGGAACAGTTGTTCGGACGCGAGCGCTCGGTTATCACCAAGCATGTCCGTAATGTGTTTGTGGAGGGTGAGCTGGATGAAAAAAGCAATGTGCAAAATTTGCACATTGCTGGATCGGACAAACCTATTAAGTTCTACAACCTTGATGTCATCATTTCGGTTGGCTACCGCGTCAAATCCCGGCAAGGCACCCGTTTTCGTCAGTGGGCCATCGGCATCCTGCGCGAGCATCTGACTCAGGGCTACACGCTTAACCGCCAGCGGTTGGAGGCCAATGCCCGCGAACTCGAAGCCGCACCGTCTTTCTGTTTGTCGATTTCCTCCATTGCAACCGTCGTGGCGGATTTAGGCAACCCCGATGAAATTGTCCGCGTGTTCGTCGGGTTCCAACGCTATCTTTACCGACAAGATGTTGCATGAGAAGTTTCACAAGTTCCATACAGTCCAAATAAGGAGCATTCATGAAAGGTATCGTTCTTGCCGGAGGTTCCGGAACCCGGCTGTATCCACAGACCGTCGCCATCTCGAAACAGATCATTCCGATATTCGACAAACCGATGATCTACTATCCCGTGTCGATCCTGATGCTGGCAAATATCCGCGAATATCTGATCATTTCGACACCGCATCATATCGATCTGTATCGTCAGTTGTTCGGGGACGGAAGCCGGCTGGGGCTTCGCATCGAGTATGCGGTTCAGCCCAAGCCGGAGGGAGTGGCGCAGGCGTTTCTCATCGGAGAATCGTTTATCGGAGATTCACCTTGCGCGCTTATATTCGGCGACAACTTTTTCTACGGACACGGGCTTTCCGACATGATGGCGCGGGCCGGAGCCCTTACCGACGGCGGGTTGGTGTTTGCCTACTACGTGACTGCCCCGGAGCGTTACGGGGTGGTGGAGTTCGACGAAGAAAAACGGGCCATAGGGATCGAGGAAAAACCCAAACAACCGCGATCCAACTATGCGGTGACCGGGCTGTATTTTTACGACCAAGAGGTGGTTCGGTTGCCAGAGGATTAAAACCTTCGGCGCGGGGCGAACTGGAAATCACCGATGTCAACAACGCCTATCTCCAACAAGGTAAGCTCAAGGTGGAGATCATGGGACGCGGGTTTGCCTGGCTCGACACCGGTACGCACGAAAGCCTGCTGGAAGCCAGCAACTTTGTCCAAACCATCGAGCACCGGCAAGGGCTTAAGATCGCCTGTCTCGAAGAGATCGCCTTTCGCAAGGGGTATATCTCGCGTGACGAACTCCTCAAGATCGGTCGTTTTTCAAATGACAACGCCTACTGTCAGTATCTTACTCGTCTCGCCGAAGGGACGGTATAAACAAGCCGGAGTTCCAAAAGTTTTCGTCTGGTTTAGCGTCTATCCGGTCGCGTACTCCTGCGGTTGGCGTTTGAGCCGCACGCCCTCCATGTTGGCTCCGTCGAGTAGCGCGCCACGGATTTCGGCTTCGTACAGATGGGCGTGCGAAAGCGTAGTATGACGCAGGTCCACCCCGGTCAGATCGGCCGCCCCGAAAAGACACCAATCCATACGCGCCCCTACGAAGGTGGCCGGCTCGGCAAAGGGGTCTTCCGGTTGAAACTTGGGAACCCCCATTCGCGCCGCGCGCAGGTCGGCCCGTCGGAAGGAAGCGCCCGCCGCACGCGTACCGTTAAGAAACGATCCCGTCATTTCGGCCTCGTCAAAACGCGCGTTTTCGAGGTTGGCGCCGATCAGCACGGCACGGCGCATCTTCGCTCCGCCAAAGTCGGCCCCGGAAAGATCGGCATCCCGAAACTCGGACTCGGTGAGATCGGCATTGCGAAACGATGTGCCCGAAAGGTTGGCATCTCGGAAATTGACGTGGTCCAGCACCGCACCGCCAAAATAGAGACCGCTCAGATCGAGACCGCTCAGATCGTGGGTTTCGGCAACACGGGTCATCGCCTGCTCGCGTGTCATCTTTTCCATATAGGCTCCTCCGGCTGTTTCGCTTTGGCTATTTCACCCGATTGCGCAAAGTACCCAGCCCGTCGATGGTCGTTACCATGTCGTCACCCGGTTTGAGCAGGATTTTGGGATTGCGAAACACACCCACCCCGGCAGGGGTTCCGGTAGAGATCACATCACCCGGATACAGCGTCATGATACGCGATATATGCGATACCAACGTCGGGACATTGAAAATGAGATTGTCCGTGTTGCTGTTTTGCAGGGTACGTCCGTTGAGATCGAACTGTACGTGGAGCGTATTCGGATCGGCGATCTCGTCGCGTGTGACCAGATAGGGGCCGAACGGAAAAAAGGTGTCATAGCTTTTCCCCTGATGCCATTGCTTCTGACGAAACTGCACGTCGCGGGCGCTTACGTCGTTGGCAACCGCATATCCCGCAATAAAATCGTATGCCAGTTCAAGCGGGACGTCCTTTGCGCGACGTCCGATCACAACGGCCAGTTCGACTTCGTAATCGACTTCTTGGCTGTCCGCAGGCAAGACCACATCGTCGTTGGGCCCGATTACGGCAGAGGAGGCTTTCGAGAACAACAGCGGATTTTCCGGAAGCGGAGAGTTGGTCTCTTCCGCATGGTCTCTGTAGTTCAACCCCACGCATACGATCTTGGAGGGGCGGGTTATCGGTGCGCCGAGACGCACGCTCGATGCGGCAATCCGGCAGCCTTTGCCGCTATCCACGCCGGCTGCTACGGCAGGAAGCGCGTGGGCTTCAAGAATCCCCAGAACCGTAGTGGGGAGCGATGCATCCGCCGACGCCAGATCGACGATTTCGTCGCCGACCACTACCCCTACCCGTTCTTTTTCGTACTCGCCAAATGAAACCAGTTTCATCGATCTCTCCTTTTACTTGCGGAAGTTTTTCCATTCCGGGTTGATACAGTTGGGGGCTTCTTCGCCCCTGATCATGGCCAGCAGATTTGTGGCCGCCATATTGCCCATTTTGATGCGAGTTTCGACGGTGGCGCTTCCCACATGGGGAAGCAACACGACATTTTCCAGATCGGCCAGTCCGGGCTCCAACTCGGGTTCGCGCTCGAAAACGTCCAGTCCGGCACCGGCGATCCGTCCTTCGCGCAACGCGGCCACAAGCGCTTTTTCATCCACCACCGGTCCGCGTGCCGTGTTGATGAGAAACGCACCGGGTTTCATCAGCGCCAGTTCGCGCGCACTGATGAGATGGATGGTCTCTTTGTTGAGCGGTACATGAATCGACACATAATCCGATTCGCGTAAGAGATCGTCCAACAAGCGGTACTGCGCACCGACGGCCTCGATTTCCGGATGACGCTGACGGCTGTAGTACAGCGTTTTCATGGAAAAAGCGGCGGCCCGCGCCGCCGTCGCCCTTCCGATCCTGCCACCTCCTACGATACCCAGCGTCTTTCCCGTGATGTCCGTCCCCAGAATCATAAGCGGTCCCCATCCGGTAAAACGCCCTTCGCGTACCATACGGTCGCCTTCCACCACCCGGCGGGCAACGGCAAACATAAGCGCCCAGGCAAGGTCCGCCGTTGTATCGGTGAGCACACCGGGCGTATTGGAAACCGGTATGCCCCGACGGGTACAGGCGGCGACGTCGATGTTGTTAAACCCGACCGCATAGTTGGCGATCCCGCGAACACCGACGGCGGCATCCAGCGCCTCTTCGTCCACGGTTTCGGTCAGTAGACACAACAGCCCGTCCCGCCCGCGTATCGCCTTTAAAAACTCTGCTCGGGTAAGTGGCCGATCGTGTGGATTTACCTCGACCGTTTCGCATTCGGCTTCGAGCAACCGGATGGACTCGTCCGGAATCCGTTGCGCTACATATACATTATATCCCATCTTGCCCCGTTTCCCCCGCGATGCGTTTTAGCGCGCGTTGGTAATCCTCCGGCGTGTCGAGGTCTACCAGAACGCCATCTTCGGAAACTTCTACAAAACAGACCTGACCCGGATGTCGTTCTTGGAGTTGCTTCAACCCCCCTGCACCGGACAGCCCGGCGATCTCCGGAAAATACGCCGGTCCGACGATGACGGGGTGTCCATTTTTGCCTCGGCACGTAGGGACGACGATGCCACCGAGGCGGTGGAAAACGTCGACCAGCACCGGGATGACCCCCGATGGTACAAAGGGCTGATCACCGGGAAGTATCGCAACCGGACGATCACCGGGAAGCGTCTTGAGTCCACACTGTATGGAACTCAACATATCGGCGTCTACAACAGGATTGTACGTCACAGACACCTGATTGCCGTCCAGCACGCGAGCCACTGCATCGCCGCGAAAACCTGCCACTACGACGACCGGAGCCAGACCGGCTTGGGTCATCGCCCCAACGGCGCTTTCGATCACGGTTCGGCTGCCGAGCGATAACAGGGGTTTGAACACCCCCATGCGCGTCGATCGACCGGCAGCCAACACGAGGCCGGCGCACGGACAGGCGGTCTCCACGCTAATCTTCCACCTGCTCCTGCGAGACGTAATGCACTTTGTCTCGATCATACCACTGCGAATCTTCTTCCCGGAACCAGATATATACGGTCTTTCCGTCCGGGCTTACCGTGATAAAACGCTGGCCTTTGCCCTGCAACTGAGTGCCCAAGGCGATGTTACTGGCCTGTACCGGCGTCGGGTTGAAAGGCGTATGCACCGCAGGAACATCGTCTTTGAACGCATTGATCAACAACCCGGCGGCGATCAATGTCAGTACCACTTTCGTATAGCGGTCTATCTTGATTTCCATAATTCGGCCCCTTGGAGAAGTTTGAAGGATGAAGGCGGAAGGATGAAAAAATTGACCGATTGTCCGATTTTCGCGCTTCAAATTTCATCCTTCGAATTTTCGATGATAGTCGCGTCGGTAACGTCTGTCAACAGAAAAGCGGAACGCCCGTCCATAAGGGCGGAAGCGTATACGACCGGAGACGCCGTTCCCAAAAAACCCTTGACGGACAGGGTATCTGTGGCTATGCTCAAAGGTTTGGAACCCAGCTGTGAAACATCCCGCAGCGATTTCTGCAATTGAACGAAATGTGATCGCCGTCATTGCGCCGAACCGGTAAAAACCGCAATGTGGTCTGTGTGGTGAAAACCGGCAGACGATGCGCCGCGTGTACAAGGAGACAAGGATGGCCACGGAAGTGATAATGCCCGTACTGGGTCTTACGATGGAATCGGGCACGATCGTCGAATGGATCAAACAGGAAGGGGACGCTGTCCGCGAGGGGGAAATTCTGTTTACCGTCGAAACGGACAAAAGCGTCATGGAAGTGGAGGCGAAAGCGTCCGGTGTGTTGTTAAAGGTGTTGCACGGTCCCGGCGACTCCGTTCCCATTCAAAAAGTGATCGCCTATATCGGGGCGGCGGGAGAACCCGTTCCCGGCAACGGTATTGCGGAATCCGGTCCGGCTTTGGCTTCGACCGGATTCTCAAAGGCGACCGCCGTACCTGTCGCGGCAAAAGCCGCCGAGTCTTTTTCCGGGCGCGTCAAGGCATCTCCCAAGGCAAAACGAAGGGCAGAGGCGCTTGGCGTCTCTATCGAGCGTATCGTGGGAACCGGGCCGGGCGGACGTGTGGTATTTGCGGATGTAGAAGGGTTTGCCGCTTCCGCACCTGCGCAGGTTGCAGCGCCGGTCGCTACAGGCATAGCCGCTGTCTCTGCCCCGCTAGCGGCATCGAGCAAAGAAAAACGCGAAATCGAACGTATTCCCCTTGCGGGCATCCGCAAGGTTGTGGCTACTCGACTGGCTGCCAGCGCTTCCACCATTCCGCACTTCTATCTGACCATCCAGATCGACATGACCGCAGCGGTCGATCTACGCCAGCAGTTGCTGGCATACGGCGAAGGTAAAGGACTTGCGCGAGTATCCTTTAACGACATGGTCATCAAGGCTGTTGCCGTCGCGCTCAAAGCCTTTCCCGCGGTAAACGCCTCGATAGAGGGCGACGCCATCGTTCGGTACGGGGAGGTGCATGTGGGTTTTGCCGTTGCGCTGGAGGGCGGACTGGTTGTGCCGGTCGTACCGAATGCCGACGCGAAATCCGTTTTCGATATCGCCGCAACGACCAGAGCGTTGGACGAAAAAGCCAAGTCGAAAGGGCTTTCGCCCGACGACTACGGATTTGGTACGTTTACCGTCTCCAACCTCGGTATGTTCGGGGTGGATCAGTTTACGGCTATTATCAACCCTCCCGAAGCGGCCATCCTCGCAGTAGGACGTATCTGCAAGGAACCGGCGGTCGTAGACGACACTGTAGCGATTCGTTCGATTATGCACATCACGCTGTCGTCGGATCACCGGTTGATCGACGGCGCGGTCGCCGCTGGTTTTCTCGCCAGAGTTAAAACAGCGCTCGAACAGCCACTGGAATTGCTGATTCAGTCATAAGGCATAACATAAGGCGTAATTTATGAACATCTGTGTAGTCGGAACAGGGTATGTCGGTCTTGTGGTGGGTACTTGCTTTGCCGATTTCGGCAACTATGTGGTGTGTGTTGACAAAGACACCGCCAAGATCGAGGCGTTGCGGCGTGGAGAATTGCCGATCTACGAAGTGGGGCTTACGGACTTTGTCCGCCGCAACAAACAGGCCGGTCGGCTTGTATTCTCTACGGACCTGCCCGAAGCCGTGCGTCGATCGCTGGTTGTGTTTATCGCGGTGGGGACGGCCTCGACAGGCAACGGCAGCCCCGATCTTTCATCGGTTTTCGGGGTCGCCGGTGAAATAGGCCGCGTACTTACAGAATACAAGGTGATCGTCAACAAAAGCACGGTGCCGGTCGGTACAGGCGCGCGTGTAGCCGAGACGATCCGTGAGAATCTGGCGGAGCCGGTAGACTTTACGGTGGTATCCAATCCCGAATTTCTCCGGGAAGGAACCGCCATCGACGATTTTCTGCACCCGGACCGTGTGGTCATCGGCACGGACAACAGCCGGGCGCAGGCCATACTCAAGGATGTCTATCGCCCACTTGCCCTGAGCAACACGCCGATACTCCAGACGACGCGCGAAACGGCGGAACTGATCAAATATGCAGCCAATGCTTTTCTGGCTATGAAAATCTCCTATATTAACGAAATGGCGCATCTGTGCGAACTGGTAGGGGCCGATGTGGGGCATGTGGCGATGGGCATCGGCGCGGATGCGCGTATCGGGCCAAGTTTTCTCCAACCCGGCCCCGGCTATGGCGGTTCGTGTTTGCCTAAAGATACCCGCGCATTGCTCGCTACGGCACAGGAAGCCGGGTGCGGTCTCAAAATCATCGACGCGGTCGTACAGGTAAATCAGGAGCAGTTGGAACGTATTATCGACAAAATCCGTCGGGGCGTCGGGGGGAGTTTGAAGGGCAAAACGATCGGCGTGCTGGGGCTTGCCTTCAAAGCCAATACGGACGATATGCGCGAAGCGCCGGCGGTCGGGGTGATCCGGCGTCTTCTTGAGGAAAGCACGTCCATCCGGGCCTACGACCCGGTCGCCGAACATCAGGCGCGAAAAATACTTCCCGACATCCGTTACGAGTCGTCGCCCTACGAGGCGGCGACCGGTTGCGACGCGCTGGTGGTGCTGACCGAGTGGAACGAATTTCGGGACTTGGATTTTGACGGTATTCGAGGGCGTATGCGCGCTCCGGTGCTTATTGATGCGCGAAATATGTACAATCCATCTACGCTCGTCCGCGCAGGGTTCGTATACGAAGGAGTAGGGCGCAAAAAGGCATAAAAAAACGCCGCATCTGACAGGGTGGGCCTACACACACGATTCCCAACGAAAAAGCCCCGGCGGAAATTCCGTCGGGGCTTTTTCGTCGAACGGGGATCGGAAAGGATTCCGCCGATTTCCAGGCCTGCGTCGAAGATTCCGCCACGCGCCACTCCCGATGGATAGCCGTACGGGCTGAAATCGCTGACGATCCAAGCGGGGACGTTCGGGTGTTCTTTTCTTGCGCGGTGTCATCGACATATTGCGCGTAACGTTGACGCGCGACCACTCAAAGGTTTCGGAGTTGGGAAGATAGGCGGAAAGCACCGAAAGGAGTCGCGCCCACGTTCCGTCGGCTCGCCACTCGCGGAGCCGACGCCAACAGGTGACTCCGGAACCAAAGCCGAGTTCTACCGGCAACGCCTCCCACGGGATGTTGGTTTTCAACACAAAAAGAACGCCGTTCAGCGTGCGGCGATTGTCCAACGGCTGCCGTCCCGGACAGCGCGTGCGGCGTGGTTTGGGAACCGGAAATAGCGGCTCTACCGACAACCATATGCGATCGTCCACGAGTGTCATTTGCTCCCTCCTTGTAGCGTGTACCTGCTTGTTCAGAAACCGTTCGCCATCGCACAAAACCGATACCATCCGATAGACCGCCGGTTTCCATATCGGTACGAAGCAAAGGCCGTTCCATTCTGGTCTCCACTACACGGAGAGCCAAGAGTT
>VGJU01000054.1 GCA_016867335.1 Candidatus Zixiibacteriota bacterium
ACTGGATTATGCCGAATCTTGCGTTGATTACGTTAAGTCCGGCCAGCCATTCGGAGAGGTTCTCGCCTTTTTTTTCGGCAATGCGCCGAAAGTCGTCCGCCGGACGCCACAGCAGGGAGCCGGCCAACATGGTGACGCGGCCGATGAGCAAGGCGATGATGGCCTGTACGTGAAACCCTTCGGCGGCTCCCGTGATGACGGCAAACTACGCCCGTGTCAATCCGACTACAAAAGCAAGCAAACCGATCTTAGAAAGCCGGAGGGCAAAGGTTTTGAGCGTCTGCTCCTGCGTCTCCTCCAAAGCATGTTGCGTCATGGATTCCTCCGGGGGTTGAGCGGCATGACCGGATGGAAACCTCGGCAAGCGCCGCAGACGTGGCCCATTCTACAGGGGTGTAGGAATCTCTCCGACAAACGGTGAAACGGGTAGCAAACAAGCGGAACCGTCGCGAAAACGGCAGTCGATTTCAAACATTAGGAAGGGTGAAACAGAAATAAAGAAGCGGGAAACGGGATTCGAACCCGCGACCCTCAGCTTGGGAAGCTGATGCTCTACCAACTGAGCTATTCCCGCGTAAACACAGGGTCTATTCTATGCCCGAAACACGGGATTGTCAAGGGGTTTTTGGTTGTGAACCGACAGCGGAGACGCCGATCGATACTTGTCTTCCGTAGCATCGCACACACGGCGTGGGTTGTTTTTTTATCGGGATTTTTGTTCCTCTGCCAGACGGGCCAACTCTCCCATGTGCTCAGGGCTTACCTGTGCGACCGACTCGATAAATTGGCCGATCGTAGGAAGGGAAAATTCTTCCAACAGCCCCGCCAAAATCGTGCGGACCGTAGACGCCATAAACTGTTCGAGGGTGGCGCTGGGGCGGTAGATAAGGGCGTTGCCTTCTTTTTCCTTTATGAGCACCCCCTTTTCCGCCAATCGAGACATCACCGTCATGACGGTCGTATAAGCCAAGGGCGGTCGTCCGCAAGATGGTTGCGAACCTCGCGCACCGATGCGCTACCGACCGTCCAGAGCGTTTCCATGACATCCGCTTCAAGATCGCCCAGAATCTTGCGAATACCTTCGCGTTCCGAATGAAACGTCACCGAGCGGTGACCGGGAAAATGTTCGTCGGCGTCCTGTAAAAACTTCATGGGGCTCATCTTTTTCATGCCGGATGCTCCTGACCGCGGGGTCTCTTTCTTACGCTTGAGGCTTTACGTTCAATATCCTTCTTACACATACTAAGCCGGATAAAAGTTCCCAAACAAATACATGGTTTTCGAAAAAATTATTACCCTCCGTTCAAAGCCCCACATAGATTGGTCTGGACGACTTCCGGGCCTTTTCTTTTACCCCGTGGAATCACGCTTTCGTGAGGTGGACATCTGGCAGGAGCGCGCATGATAGAAGCGGTAATTTTCGATATGGACGGGATTCTGATCGACTCGGAACCCATTTGGCACGCAGCCGAAATGGCGATATTTCCCGAAGTGGGTATCCACGTTACGAAGGAAGATTGTCTTGGCACGCAGGGGTTACGGGTAGACGAGGTGGTGGATTACTGGTATCGCCGACATCCGTGGCCGACGCCTTCCAAAACTGTGATTGCCGACCGAATCGTCGAAACCGTGATCGCGGGGGTCAAAACACACGGGAAACCGATCGAAGGGATAAACCCCGCTATAGATTTTTTTCGAACGCTAAACCTTAAAATCGCGCTGGCGTCGTCTTCCGCCTATGCGCTTATTGATACGGTAATCGACCGATTCGATCTGAGGTCAGCGTTTGAAATCGTCTATTCGGCACAGGAAGAGCCTCTTGGCAAACCGCACCCTGGCGTATATCTTACCACCGCCCGGCGACTGGGGGTTGCGCCGGATCGGTGTCTCGCCATCGAGGACTCCATAAACGGGGTTATCGCGGCCAAGGCCGCCCGGATGCAATGTATAGCCATCCCCGAAGCTACGGCCCGGTTCGACCGTCGCTACGGCGTGGCGGACAGTATCGCCGACAGTCTCTCACAGATCGGACCGGCTATATGGACGGCCCTCCCGGCAAACATAACAGGAAAGATACGCTCATGAAAATCGAAGCCATCGACACGTTTTTTATCGGCGGAGGATATGTCATTCGGATTCGAACCGACAACGGGCTGACGGGGGTGGGCCAGACCGCCTGCTGGGGCTACCCGGAAGCAGTAGACCAGATCGTCCAACGATTCAAAGGATATCTGATCGGCCAGAATCCTTTCCGTATCGAACACCACTGGCAGTATCTGTATCGGATGTCGCCTTTCCGGGGTAGCGCGCTTTCCGGCGCGATGAGCGCGGTGGACATCGCGCTGTGGGATATCAAAGGAAAACATTTTGGCGTACCTGTGTGGGAACTACTGGGCGGCAACTGTCGCGATAAAATCAGGCTTCATCTGCTGGGTGGAGCCGGAACACCGGAAGCCATGGTGCAGGCGGCACGGGACGCGGTCGCCGAAGGTTTTACCGCCATGAAGTTCGACCCGTTGCCGGGTCATCAGGACATGGCGATCAGCCGGTTGGTCGGAACCGCGCGCGATCTTGTCGCAGCCGCGCGCGAAGGCGGTGGGCCGGACCTTGACCTTATCGTCGAAGTACATCGCAAACTAACCCCGCTTACCGCCGCCACGCTTGCCGACGCCTTAGCGGAATTTCATCTGTATTTTCTCGAAGACCCCATCCAGATCGACAGCATCATGGCGCAGGGCGAAGTGGCGCGTCGGATGCGTGTGCCGGTAGGAAACGGAGAACGGCTCAACACGATCTGGGAGTTCAAAGAATTGCTGGCACACGGCGGCCCGCAGTATGTGCGTCCCGATGTGGCGCTGGCAGGCGGCATCACGCACTGCAAAAAAATTGCCGCCATCGCCGAATCGTATCACTGCGCGGTCGTGACGCACAACTTTCTCAGTCCGCTGGTGACCGCCGCTTCGGTGCATATAGACGCGAGTATCCCCAACTTTGTCACGCAAGAGTATACAAAGGGGGATGAAGCTCCACACAACGCCATCTACAAAACCGCCTGCAAACGAGAAGGCGGATACATCCCCATCCCTCAAGTGCCGGGATTGGGCGTCGAACTGGACGAGACGTTGCTTGCACAAGCCGTCTTTACCCCTATGAACCGAAGCGAAACGCTACTGCGGACCGACGGTTCCGTCGCCTACGCGGTCTGACCCGGACGGTCATGCACGGATACGGTCTTTTTCAAACTCTGTGGTTGTCGTTTTATTCGGGCGAGCTTTACGCAGAGGTAGCTCAGAGCTGGCGCAATCGGGTGTTTACCTATCTTGCCATCGTGCTTGCCATCAACCAGCTTCCCGACTCGCTGGACATGGTCGAGCGTGTCGATGCGTGGGTGACTGGGGAAGCGCCGCATCTGATCGCCCAGATACCTCCCATCGCCATCGCCGACGGTCGGGCGTCTATGGAAGGCGACGGGCCGGTATACGTAAAAGACCGTTCCGACAGCCTGTTTCTGATCATCGACATGACCGGCCGACATACCGCGCTTGTCGGAACCGGCGCTACGGCACTCCTGACGGGTACCCATTTCAGCATCCGCAACGGCCCATCCGACGAAGACATACAGACCCAGGCGATTCCACCCGACGAAAACACGACGATCACGCAGGAGATGCTTCAGAGCCTCGTCTGGCTGATCAACGGACTGGTCGGCTACGGATTTTACCCTGCGGCAGTAGCCGTCACCGGTCTTTTTTATCTGCTTCAGGCGTTTTTGCTCGCGGTGTTTGTCACTCGATTTTCTCCGGCGATCCGGGAACGCTTTTCCCGCCGATCGCTGACCGGGCTTGCCATCGTGGCTTTTACACCGTCGCTATTGCTCGATACCATCCACGACCTCATGGAGACGCCGCTGGAACTCTGGATATGGTGGCCCATGTCTATGTTTCTTGCGATCGGGTATTTCTTTTTTGCCGTCGAGGCGGCCGCAGATCAAGAAAATATGCCAGAAGAAAATAATGCCCATGGTCAGTAGACCATGATTATACAGGTCATCCCCCAATCCAAAATCCAAAATCCAAAATCGATCGCGGGGTTTCCATGAAAAACATCCTTCTCCTGATCAACCGTCCGGATCCGCCGTTTAACGAGTTTGCCGCCATGTTTTCGGAGATCGTGGGGACTTCGGGGCAGTTCCGGCTGGAAATCAGTCACGACCGGAGTCGTCTGTGCAACCTTTCCGGTTTTGACGCCGTAGCGTTGTATATCGCCGGCGGGGAGCTTACGCGAGACGAGGAACAGGGGATTACGGGTTTTGTACGCACTGGCGGTGGTTTGCTGGGCGTCCATACGGCCAACGCCTCACTGGTCCAGTACAAAGACTATACCGAGATGATCGGCTCCGAATTTACCGGTCACGACCCGCTCGCTCCGTTCGAGGTGGAAACCGCCGCCGAGATGGACGACATACTGCCACGATTGACCCGTACCTTCCGCATTACCGACGAATGCTACAACATGCGTATCCATACCGAGGCCCCGCTGTGGTGGTTTCAGCATGGGGGATGGCGTCTCGGCCGCAACCCGCTCGGCTATGTCCGCGACTATGGCAAGGGTCGCGTCTTTTATACGGCGCTCGGTCATGACCGCCGTGCTTTTGTCCATCCGGATTTTCAGGACCAGTTGATCAAGGGACTCAGGTATGTATGCGGTATGAAGGACCGCGCCGAGATACGTATCGGGTTGGTGGGCTACGGCCCGCTGTTTGGCATGGGCAAACACCACAGCGAACAGATCGCGCGGACACGCGGGTTTACGTTGGCGGCGGTATGCGACAAAGACCCTGCGCGGCTTGAAGTCGCCCGTCAAGAACAGGGCGCGCATCTCGCCGTTTTTACCGACGCCGGCGAGATGATCCGAAGCGGACTTGTCGATCTGGCGGTTGTCATCGTTCCGCATGCCTATCATGCGGCGGTAGCCAAGCCGTTTTTGGAAGCGGGCATCCATGTGATCACGGAAAAACCTTTTACCGTCCATGTCTCGGAGGCGGACGAACTGATTGCCATCGCCCGCGAGAAAGGCGTCATGATTTCGGTGTATCACAACCGCCATTGGGACCCGGATATCGTATCGTTGCGGCAGATCGTCGAGTCCGGCGTAATCGGCGATCCGTATTCTATCGAGTGCAACATGGTAGGGTACGGGTATCCCGGACAGGCGTGGCGCTCGCATAAAGAGATTTCCGGCGGGATGCTCTACGACATGGGTGCGCACCAGTTCGAGAAGATTTTGCAGATCGTACCCCGCAAAGACGGACGTGGCAACCGGATCAACCGCAACGCCACGCTCTACGGCAACTTTCTCAAGCGGGTCTGGCATTCCGTAACCAACGAAGATTTTTGCCGCGCTTATGTGCGTTTTGACTCCGGTTTGGAGGCGCAACTGCTTCAATCCAACATCCATGCTTCTTCGCGTCCGTTATGGACGGTGCAGGGGACGCGCGGATCGGTGGTGATGGACGGATGGGACGGCGCGGCGACCGTATCGGTGGCCGGTGAAGACGGGCGGGTGACGTCGTCTTCCGTACCGGCGCTTCAGGCCAAAGACCGATGGGTAGGGTATTACAAAAACGTAGCGGACCACCTGTTGGCCGGTCTACCGCTGATCATAACGGGGGAATGGGCCAAAGGGACGATACAGTGTATCGAGGGATGCGAAATCGCCGCACGCGAAAACCGGCTGGTCGAAATCGCGTTTGACTATTAGACATGGAGGTTTTATGACCAGACGCGAGATCGGGGAGACGGCTTTTACCATACTGGCAATCGCCGCGCTCTGGCCTGCTATTCTTGGATGGAATCATCCGGTCTATCAGGTGATCATGGGGATCGTGCTTGTCGTCCTCTCCGCGTTGGTTGTCAACAAGTTTAGACGCATACGGCGGATGTACGACCAGACAAAGGTTGAGGCGAAACAAAGACGGAACGAGGAAGGGTAAAGCGCGGTGGCGGCGTTTTCTCAGATAGCCGGTTTGCCCGCGTTGCACCCGGGTGATCGGGCAACTCACGCTACGAAAATTTGAGCGGCATCCGGGGCGTCGAAAGCTCGTCCAGCAGGGCGCGGTCCTCGCGCTCCAACGTCCATCCGACCGCGCCAAGCGCTTCGTCCACATGTTCGGGCAGGTCCGCGCCGAGGATGGGGGCGGTCACCTCCGGATGGTCCAGCACCCATGCAATGGCCATCTGCGCCGGCGTTTTTTCGTATTTCGCTCCCATGTCGATAAGCGTCTGAATGATGTTATCGGCCTGTTCGGTCATGGCCTGCTCGAACGGATACTTGCTTCGGCTAAGTCCCGGAGCCGGATCGCTTCCCCACGGCGAATCTTCCGGCGGAGCGACTTCTCGGCGAAACCGACCCGTCAGCAACCCAAGCCCCAGCGGGCTGTAGGCCATCATCCCCAGACCGTGCTGACGGCATATCGGCATCAGTTCCGGTTCGAACTCCCATCGATTGAGCAGGCTGTACTGGTTTTGAAGACAGAAAAACGGGGCCAGATTACGCCGGTCGCTTACCCAGAGCGCCTCCATAATCTTGTACGCGGGCCAGTTGCTGCAACCGATATAGCGGACCTTGCCCTGATGCACTATGTCGTCGAGCGTCCGTACGACTTCCTCCACCGGCGCATTCGGATCGAAGGCGTGGAGTAGATATACATCGATATAGTCGGTCTGGAGACGTTTAAGGCTGGCTTCGACACCCCGCATCAAGTTGACACGCGTAAGTCCGGTATGATGCGGCGCATCGCCGAGCGTGCCATAGATTTTCGTACATAGTACGATGTTCTCCCGCTTTCCCTTGAGTGCCCTGCCGAGAATCGTTTCGGATCTTCCGCTACCATACAGCGCCGTATCGATAAAGGTGCAGCCACCGCCTATGGCGCGGTCGATCACCCGGATGCAGACATGCTCGTCTACCTGCCCCCGGAACGCGGTCCCCAGACAAATCGACGACACGTTGAGACCTGTTTTTCCCATAAAACGATAATCCATTGGGATTCCTTTGATATATAGGCGGCGTATAGAGCCTTATTTCTGGTGCATCGCATCCTGAATGGCTTTGAACAAATCCTGCACACGATACGGTTTGGAAACCACGCAGAAAAAACCGTGCTCTTTGTAATTGGCGATGATCGGAGAGTGGTGATACCCGCTGGAAACGATGGCTCGGATATTGGGGTTGATTTTTCTCAGGTGGGTCATGGTCTCTTGGCCACCCATGCCACCGGGTAAGGTAAGATCGATGACGACCACATCGAAGGGTTTGCCTTCGTCTACCGAACGGCGATACAATTGCAGCGCCTGTTCGCCGTTGTCGGAGATTTCGACTTCGAGACCGTACTGGGTGAGGCTTCGCGCGGCCAATTCCCGGATAACCGGTTCGTCATCCATGAGCAGTACGCCGCCTTCGGTGCTGGGCAGAGCCGAGGACATCGTCACTAGGAAAGGCGGGCTGTCGGGCGTTGCAGCCTGCGATGCAGCGGGCAGATACACTTCGAAAGTGGCTCCTTCTCCGGGGACCGAATCGACCGTGATCGCGCCTTCATGACGTCCGATAATGGTATAGACAGTCGTAAGCCCCAGCCCCGTTCCGGTCGATTTGGTGGTAAAATACGGATCAAAGATATTTTTCAACTGTTCCGCCGTCATGCCGACTCCCTGATCGGAAAACGTCATTTTGACGTAAAACCCAGGGGCGAGCGTTCGGCCCTTGATTTGTGCCGCCCCGCCCAACACCAAGTTGGCGCCCCGGATGGTCAGCGCGCCGCCGTTTGGCATGGCCTGCATGGCGTTGATGACCAAGTTGTGAACCACTTGTTTCAACTGGCTGATATCCGCTCTGACGGGCCATAGATCGACGGGAATGTCCCACTCGCAACGAACGCTGGAGCCACGCAACACAAAGGCGGCTGATTCGGCTAACACTTCCGGCAGATAGATGAGTTCTTTGACCGGTGTCCCGCCCTTGGCAAAAGTCAAGAGTTGCTGGGTCAGGGTTTTGGCTTCTATGGCCGCGCGTTCGACCTCGGTCAGTCTTTCGTATATGGGACTGTCCTGCGGCATATCGAGCTTGGCAAAGGAGATATAGCCGAGCACACCGGTCATAATGTTGTTGAAATCGTGTGCAATGCCACCTGCCAAAAGCCCGATGGACTCCAGCTTGCTGATGCTCAGTCGTTCGTCCTCGGCCTGCTGACGCTCCGTGACGTCGTGAAACAGCACCGTGGTACTCTCTTCGAACGGGAAAAGCCGGGCTTCGTAGAGTCTGGAACTTTCGCCGGCAGTCAGCTTGAGATTTTGCATGGTCAGATGTCGTCCGGAACGAACCGTGTCCCCAATCGCGTCGGGGATGGGCGTTTCTTTGATTTCGGGGATGACATCGCCCAGTTCCTGCCCGATCATGGCGGTCCGGCTTCTTCCCCAGTGTTCTTCCGCCGTACGGTTGACCAACTCTATTCGTCCGTCCTGCCCCACCACAAACATATCGTCGTTGATCGACTCGATGACTGCGTTGAGTCGGGCCTCCGAATCCTGGATGGCACGGAGCCGTTTGCCCCGCTCCGTATACTGTACCGCGCCGGCAGCCAGCAATAGGATAAGCCCCAGCATGACGCCAACTTTGAGCAACGGTACGTTAAACACGGATTCGAGGTCTACCAAGCGCTGTTTGGCCTGCTGGTGTCGCAGAGCTTCTTGATTTGGGTTATATCTTCGGTAACAGCATCGAAACTGCCGATGCCCGCGCTCAGATCAAGCCGAACCGCTTGGGGTGTGTTGCCTTCCTGAATCAACCGGATGACTTCGTCCCGCACCTTCTGAAAAAGCCGCCAGTCGCGGTCGAAGGTATCACTGGCGCGTATTTCGATCTGTTCGCGCAAAAGCGCATTGTGTTCGTGCAGAATGCGTTCCACTTCCGTATCCGCGTCGCGGGACTGCTGAAGATAGTCGGCCTGAGTTCTGCGATCGACGGTAGTAAGCGCATAGATGATGCTCTGACGCGCCTCTTGCGTCTGATACTGAAGATCGCCGATAAGATCCAAGCCGCGTACGGATCGCGCGTAGATTTGCTGTGCCTCGGTCATGGCCTGCCGGATGTCGCGTACCAGAAAAGCGCCTACCCCTATGGCGACCAACCCGATGACCAAAAACGCGCCAAAAAATTTGTACTGCCACAGAAAGTCCACAACCGGACCGCGTGATGCGGATTTTCCGTCCATGGGCAATCCGTCCTCTTTTCTTTCGATAAGGGTTTTCTGGGGCTACGTAAAAGACAGTGTTGTGATGGTAGTTGTCTTTTGCCCGCCGTATCAGGAACCGCGCGCCGAAGAATCGGACGGTGTACGCTGAAGCGTCTGAAGAAGTTCCTGAACCTTATACGGCTTTGGAACCATGCCTGTGAATCCGTATTCCTGATACCGAGCCAGCACAGGGTCGTTATAGTAGCCGCTGGAAACGATGGCGTTGACGCTGGGGTCGAGTGCTTTGATATGCTGGACGACTTCTTTTCCGCCTTGGCCGCCGGGGATGGTCAAATCCAGCAAAACCGCGTCAAACGGCCTACCTTCCCGCAGGGCGTTTTCGAAACAGGTCAGTGTTTCAGCCCCGTCTGCGGTGATCACCACCTCGTAACCCAAACGGGTGAGCATGTGATTCACAAGCACGCGGATCATCTCTTCGTCATCCAGCACGAGAATGCGGCCTTCGGACCGCCCCGATACGACGGGTTTTTCCGGAAGCGATATCGGGGTATCGACGATCGGGGCTACGAGAAGCGCCGGAAGCAGAACGGTAAAGCAGGCGCCTGCGCCAAACGTGGACTCTACGGTAACGATGCCGCCGTGCTGCGCGACGATCGAATACGCCGTTGCCAATCCCACAGCCCGCTTCCGGTTTCTTTGGTCGTAAAATATGGATCGAATATCTTGGGCAAATGTTCCGGCGCGATGCCGCGTCAACTGTCGCGTATGACTACCCGCACGTAAGGACCGTCAGGCAGCGCTGCTGTTTCGGGTGAGCGCCGCGTCTCGAAGGAAACGTTGGACGCGTCGATCTCGACCAGCCCTCCGTTGGGCATGGCCTGATCCGCGTTGATGATGATGTTTTGCAACACCTGCGTAATCTGCCCGGCGTCCGCATCGATCTGCCATAGATCCGGGGCGATGGTCATCTCGCACCGGGTGCGTGAGCCGTGCAACGCAAAAGCGGCGATGTCGGGTAACAGACTCTGCAAGCCTACAGGGGCTTTAATGGGGGTTCCGCCTCTGGCAAACGTCAACAACTGATACGTCAGGTCTTTGGCATGCATAAGCGCCTGCTCGGCGTTCTGGATGTTTTTGTACGCCTCGTCGTCCGGATTCAAAATAATTTCGGCCATTGACGGGTTGCCGAGTATACCGGTAAGAAGATTGTTAAAATCATGCGCAATGCCACCTGCCAAAACCCCCAGCGATTCCAGTTTGCTGAGCTTGATACGTTCTTCCTCCATGCGTCTGCGGTCCGTCAGGTCGATAAGCACACCATGCACCTCGACTGTGCCCTGTTCGTCGGTGATGACACGCGCAGAACTGCGCACCCAGCGTCGTGCACCGTCCTTGGTGCGCATCTGAAACTCGAACGGGGTTGTGCTACCCGCCACCATCTGCTGTACGCGCCCGATCAGCACAGGACCGTCCTGCTGGTCCATAAGCATGGTAAAGGCGTGACCAAGCAGTTCCTCCGGCGCGTATCCCGTATACCGCTCTATGGCCGGGCTGACATAGGTGATGACGCCCTGTGGGTTGAGCGTAAAGATCACGTCGTTTAACTGTTCGAACAGATTGCGATACCGGGCTTCCGACGCTTCGACTTCGCTATAGAGCCGCGCACGCCCAATAGCGACCCCGATGTGTTCGCTCAGCGCCTGCATGAGCGCCAGATCCGCCCCGGTAAGCGGGTTGCCTTTTGTGCTTTCCACATTGAGCACCCCCACAACGGTCTGCTGGTCGATAAGCGGAACGCATACCTCGGAGCCGATGTCGGGGGCGGTGTGGATATAGTCCGGATCCTGAACCGTGTCTTCCACAAAAACCGGTTCGCCCGTGCGGGCCGTGCGACCGAGTATGCCGGACGTGAGCGGAACGGGTGAGGCCACCTGTTCGAAGCCCACGAAATACTGTACGTACAACTCGTCTTCTTTGAGTAGATACACGGTGACATGCGAATAGTGAAACGTCTGCGCTACCGCCTCTACGATGGTCTTGAACACGACACCCAGATCGGTTTCCCGCGAAAGCACGGTACGCACACGGTCTACAAGCGCCAACTCCATCGCCTGTCGCTCGGAAGCCTAAAACAGCGCTCGATACTGATTTTCGCTGATCTGAAGGGCTTTCTGCGTCTGGTGGCGGTCCGGAATATCCCGGTCTACCGCCAAAGCCAGCCGTCTTCCATTCCAAAATACCTGACGCGCGGAAATCTCTACGGGAAAACAGGAGCCGTCCTTGTGTCGATGGACACCTTCGAAGTGCAACGTCTCACCCGCATACAGACTTTCCAGACGCGCTTTTACCTGACGCGCAGTTTCCGGGTCGTCCAGTTCGGCAATCGAGCGCCCCGTGATCTCTTCGCGTGTATAGCCGTGCATCAGACAAGCCGATTCATTGGCATAGACAATTCTGCCGGGAACGGTGGTGTCGTCGAGGTCCAATAAAAAAAGCGCGTCCGGCATCTGTTCGGAGATCAGCGTAAATACGGCGTCGTCCCCGAGAAACGTTTTCTCCTCACCCGATACAAGACGCGAGGATTGTAAAATCGCAGACATACAAGTGGCGTTCCTGAGTAAACGTCGGATAGCACGGCGGACAAGACCTCCGTGCGGAGATAGCCTGTGAATGGCACCCATCGGTGGTTTCGGCAAAAGTATATGTTCCGGTCGTTTTGTCAAGAGATCGTTGAAACTCTATCCTTGGAATCGGTTTTGGCTTGACGTACGGCGAAATAGGCCGCTATTGTACCGGCTTGCAAAGCAAACGCTCGTTTTGTCATGACGTCGTCTCTCCTTTATCGGTTCCCTGTGTGTTTATAAATACCCGGCAATCCCTCCGGGAACTCACTACTTTGCGTTTTGTCCCGCTCTGGATCGTATCGCTGCTCACCGGTCTGATCAACGCACCGATACAGAGCCTGTTGCCCGTTTACATGGAAGCGGAGGCAAACGCATCCCCTCTTTTTTCTGCCGGACTACGTTCCGTCTTTCTATTGCTTGGCGGGCTGTTTGCCATTCCGGCAGGTTATCTGTGCGATCGGATCGGTGTCAGAACAACCTATGTGCTGGGCATTTCCGGAACGATCGCGGGTGGCGCGGTTTTTTTGACACACCAACCGTTGTGGCTACTTTTGCTGTGTTTGTACATCGGAGTGGCAAGCGGTTTTTCCACTACCGCAGGACAGGCGTATCTGATTCGGTCGGTCCCCCGGGCCAGTATGGGGTTGGGGGCGGCGGCGTTTTTTCTGGGTATGACGCTGGGCGCGGCAGTGGGAAACCGTCTTACGGGGCAGACGGCGGAAATGTACGGCTTCGGACCTGTAGGCGCCGCAATGATGATCGGGACGCTAGTCGTCATGGTTCTGATGACCGGTGTTCTTCCAGAAATCGAACGCCCCGCGGCAACGGATGCGCCTAAAACTCGGATGCGTGATCTCATTGGGCGTCCGTACATCCGTTTGTTGCTGCTTGTTCGTTTTCTGCCGACCTGCTACTGGGGCGCGGCTACACTGCTCATCCCTCTGCTGATTTATCGCGCGTCCGGCTCACTTTCGCTTGCCGCCGACTATGCCGGCGTCAGCCTGCTGGTGGCCGCATGCTGTCAGATCGCCGCAGGCCGTCTGGCCGACCGGTACGGCCCACGGATACCCACGCTGATCGCTAGCACGGGCGTGGCGGCAAGCGCGGCCTGCACCGGGCTGTGGGCCGATTCCGTCCAAGGGCTTTTTCTGTTCGGAACGACCGGAGCATCCTGTGCATGGGCCGTTTCCACCATGATGCCCCGTCTTATCGACGCCGTGTCGGACGCATCGGAAAAAGGACGCGTAGTGGGGCTGGCACATCTGGCGTGGAGTTGCGGAATGTTGACCGGATCGCTCTATGGCGGATATGCGGTGGAACAGGGGGCAGGCATCCCCTTTCTGACACTGACTGTCGGGTGCGTAGCGACCGTAGGGCTGTTGGCGCTTCTGTTCCGCGCTATCCCTGAAGCCGCTCGAAAGTAATCCGAGGATCCACTGTTTTGAGCAAAATGTCCGATACCAGAATGCCGGCAAGCGACAACAACGAGCCGATAGTAAAAATTGCCATGACCATCGGATAGTCGCGGTTGAGTACCGATTCGAAACTGAGATACCCCATGCCGGGGATCGTAAAGATGGTCTCGATAAAAACGGACCCTGCGATAAGACCGGGAAGCAGACCGGCAGCGGTAGTGACGATGGGGATGAGCGAATTGCGGTATACGTGACGCAGAATGACGGTTTTCTCGTGTAGCCCTTTGGCGCGCGCAGTTCGGACATAATCCTGTCTGAGATTTTCAAGCACGCTGGTTCGCATATACCGCGAGATTACGGCAAAGCTGATATACGTGGAAGTCAGCACCGGAAGAAACATGTGATAGACATGGTCGCCCAACCGGTGGAAAAATCCCCACTCCGGCGAAGCGTTTATCGACTGCATCCCCGAAGCCGGAAACCAGTAAAAAAACTCGCGGTTGCAGAAAAAGATGATCAGTAGCAACCCGACCCAGAACGAGGGCATGGACCACAGGACAAAGGTTGCGGTGGTGACGACGCGGTCTCCGAGCGTGTTTTGCCGCACAGCCAGCCATATACCGAGCGGTATGCCGACGACATAAGCGATCAAAATACCGAGCAGGTTGATTTCTAGGGTTACGGGAAGCCGTTCGGCGATGCGGCGGATGACGGGTTGGCGGTCTTTGAACGAGCGTCCGAAATCGAGTGTTACAAAACGCCGCTCGCTGGTTCTCCAAAGCTCGATCCCCGCTCCGGAATAGACATAATTACCCTTGGGTTTGAACGTGTTACCTTCCCAAAACGACGACCGAGCCAGTGCATCCGCGTCTGTGGGGGCGTGTCTCCGGAGGTGTTCGACAAACCGTTGTTTCTGGGCTTCCTTGCTCGGCAGTGCTTCCAGCGCGGCCCGGTCGCCGGGCGACATCCTGACGAGCGCATCGTCCGCCAGCACCGCCATCCGGTCGAAATCCTCCAGTCGCTCGGTCTTGAGGATAAGTCCTGTCGCCCACGAAAGATACTGAATATACAAGGGGCGGTCGAGACCCAGTTGTCTTCTGAGTTCCTCGCGGGTCTTTTCGATATTGCCCTGCCATTTATCCGCCAGCCCGGCCCCGTCGGAGGTCCCGCCCAGAAAAAGATCTACCGGATCGCCCGGCGCAAGGTGCATGACGCCAAACGAAATCACCGTAATGCCGACCACCGTAGGGAGCATCAACAGGATGCGCTGAACGAGATAGCGAAGCATGACCGGTTTACTGGTAAAGCCGGTTGTCGGGGCTTACCCACCATTCCTGCGTCTGCGCCCCGCCGGGATACCAGTTGACCCCCGCAAACCGCCGACTGTAAGCCGTTGCAACCCGCCGCTTGAACAAAAACGTATACGGCTGTTCTTCATGGAGGATTTCCTGAAAACGTTTGTACATCGTAATGCGTTTGTTCATGTCAAACTCTTTGCGATAATCCTCCAGAATCCGGTCCACCTCGGCATTGCGAAACGTGATATAGTTGGAACCGTTGCCTTCGATTTGGGACGAATGCCATAACTGATAGGAATCGGGTGGAAAGGCAAGCCCTGTTCCACCGGTCCATCCAAGCGTGATGGCGTCGAACTCTTTCTTTTTTACCCGCTCCAAAAAAATCGACCAGTCGAGTTCGCGGACTTGGCATTCGATGCCCACGTCTTTGAGTACGCTCTGAAGCGTAAGGGCGATGTCCTTGCGAAGCGCGTTGCCCGCGTTGACGAGAAATTCAAATCGGAATGGCGTCTTTTTTCCGTTTATCTCTTTGTCGAGAATCCCGTCGTTGTCCGTATCGGCCCATCCGGCTTCCTTGAGAAGCGCCACGCCCTTTTCCGGATCGAAAACGTACGGTTTGAGATCGTTGTTGTATTCGGGACGGAATTTGTGGATAGGACTTTCCACGGTTTCTCCGACGCCAAAGAGCAGATTTTTGACCATACCCTCACGGTCCGTAAAATGCGTCATGGCCTGACGCACCCGCTTGTCGCCAAACAGGGGTCCGGCATTGTTCCAGCCGATATACATATATCCCCCCTCGAACGGCACTCCCTTCATAAAACGTTTCATAAAATCGGGGGACCAGCTTTTCTCCTTGAATTCGAGCGGTTTCAGATCATGCACATCTAAATTGCCGTTGGTCAGATCGATAAACGCGGCATCCTGATCGTTGATGATCTTGAACACGATTTTGTTCATGTGACCACTTGGTGCAAGCCCTTCCACTCCATTGCCCCAATAGTCTGTGTCGCGGGTCAGCACGATCTTCTGTCCGGTAATCACGTCCGTGTTCCAATCGGCCACCTGATAAGGACCGGACCCCATCATGTTCTGGTTGAAATTCTGGTTGAACCCTTCTCCGAAACGCTTGACCCGGCTGGCATGAGGGCCTTTTCCCCACGATCCGTCGATCAGGCTTTTGGCCGTCACGGGATCAAGTAGACCGTCGGGATCGTAAAAATGTTTCGGGATGACTCTTATGCCGCCGAGAAAAAGATCGTTGAGGATATACGGTTCGTTGCACACAACACTGACCTTGTAGTCGCCCTCCTGAATCACATCCACCACCGACGCATAGTAGTTGCTTAGATGTGGAGCCGCCACCGTAGGACATTTGATGACTTTCATCGAAAAAACCACGTCGGTGGCGGTCAGCGGTTTCCCGTCGGCAAATTTGACGTTGTCGCGCAGTTCAAAGGTATAGGTCAGTTTGTCGTCGGAGATGACAGGATAGCCTTTGGCGATGTGTCCGTTCTGGGCGTACGGAGGTTCCGGGCTGGCCCACAACAACGATTCGAAGACAAACGCCTGCACCTGTGAAGCGCCGGCGTCGCTCGACGTGTAGGGGTTGTAATTTTCCGGATCGGAGAGCATGTGCTCGATCCGCCAGTCGCCCGCCGCGGGGGTCTTGTCGCCCGCATAGCGCAGCGACGCCTTCTGCACACCGTCCAGCACCACGATGTCTCTGGTTTCGTTGAGTATTTTCTGTACGGCGGGCCAAGGTTCCTGTGGCGTCTCCGGTGATTTTTCTCCGCAGGCCAGGGCCGCCAGCGTCAGCACGGCCGGCCCGATCCGGCGATACAGAGGATAGAAGGTATCGAACATGGATTTATCTCCTATTATGCTCTTCCGGCTTTTTCTTCGAAATCCACCACAACCTTGATGGCTTCGTGTTTTCTGCGGGTAGACAGTTGAAAAGCTTCCTGCGAATGGGCAAAGGGAAGGATATGGGTGATAAGCGGCGACACGTCGAGGCGTTTTTCGGCGATCAGTTGCATGGCACGTGGAAAATCCAGGTCTACGTCCGGTCCTACCGAGGTGGTAAGTTTGAGATTTTTGCGGAACAAAACGCCGAAGTCAACGGTATAGCGGCTCTGGCGGGGCACGCCGAAATTGATAAAATGCCCGTTTATCCGGGCGAGTTTGATACACAGATTGAACGTATCTTCTTCGCCGACAACCTCGATGACCAGATCGGCCAGACGCCCCTCGGTGATCTCGCGGACCGCCTCCACCGGGTCGGTTTTGGTCGTGTGGATCGTATGGGTAGCGCCCATGCGCCGCGACGCCTCCAACCGGTTTTCGTGCCGGTCTATACCGATGATAAGCGCCGCGCCCATGTTGCGCATCATACCGGTAAACAGAAGCCCCATCGGCCCCTGTCCCACAATAGCGACTTCGGCGTTAAACCAGTGCCCCAGCTTTCGGAGACAGTAGAGCACCGTGCCGAGCGGCTGGGCCATGAGCAACTGCTCGCGGGGCAATCCCGATTCGACCGGAAGCCGAACCACAGACGGGCCGGTTCCAAGAAAATACTCGGCCATCGCATTCGACTCGATGGGAAGCGCCAAAATAAGATCGCCCGGTTTGCATCGGTCGGACCACGAGCGTTCCACGATTCCGACGCTTTCGTGTAGCGACATGCCCGGCTCCGCCGGATACGAGCCGGAACCGAGATAAAGCGGGTGGTCGCTGCCGCACACCGCGGCACTGAGCGTCCTCACCAATACCTTGTCTTGCAGGGCGGACGGATCGGAACGTTCGAGCGCCAAATCCGGGCGTTCGGCCTCCACGATTTCGATCCGTTCCGGAGCTACGATCTGACCGGCCTTCATGGGAGTCCTTTCGGAGAGATTTCGACGGACAAACCGATTTGAGCTTACCGCTTGTCGTTGGCGTTCAGGCTAATGTACCGCACCGGCAACGTGGGTGTCAATCCGATTTTCCGGCTAAGCGGGGTATTGACGGATCGCCGCTTCGGGTGTACACTTAGAGCCATCCGGCCATTCCCAAGACGAAATACCTCGACAAACTCCACATGGTTCCGCCGGCGGCGCAAAACGATGCGGGATCGGCATACTTGCCAAGGAGGCGACATGGCGCAAAAAACGGCCAAAAAAAAGCCTTTGGGGACAAATGAGCAAAAGCCAAAAAGGGCACGGACGACCCGCAAGGCGGCGCTTCCACCTGCCGTGATTGCTTTTGCCCACCTCAAGGGGGGTGTCGGAAAAACCACCGCCGCCATCAATGTGGCGACCTGTCTGGCACGTATGGGACATAAAACCCTGTTGCTCGACATGGACCCCCAGAGTTCGGCCAGCGAGGTGTTTTTGAGCACCACGCAAACCGAAAAAAATCTTTATCATGTCCTCTATGACGAGAAACCGCTTTCCGCCGTCATACAACCCATCGGCGACAACCTCGATCTGGCCCCGGCGTCCATCGACATGGCCATGCTGGAAAACCGGCTCCGCGAGCGTGTGGACGGCTATCACATGCTCCAGATCGCGCTCGAAAACCATCCGTATCAGTTTGTCGTCATCGACACGCCCCCGTCTATAGGCGTGCTGACGTCCAACGCCCTCATCGCCTCCACGCATCTGGTCATTCCGGTGCAGGCCAGCTATTTTGCGCTCAAGGGTATCGAAAATATGATGCAGACGTATCACACGGTCCGCCAACGTGCCAACCCGTCACTCAACCTGCTTGGCGTGCTGATCACCATGATCGACGATCGGCTTTCGTTTGCGCGCGACATCAAGGCGGATGTGACTGACATCTTCGGCGACAAGGTGTTTCGGACCGTGATCCATCGTACGGTGCGTCTCGAAGAAAGCCCCGCCTACCGGAAAAACATTTTCGAGCATGCGCCGCGCTCAAGAGGCAGCGAAGAGTTTGCCCAACTCACGCAGGAGATACTGGACCGATGCCGAAATTCGTCTCCAAAACATTCTTAGACCATATCGTCCCCGGCGCGGCGGTCGGTCAGATGGTGGCGCTCCGGCGGGTGATGCCCAACCCCGAACAGCCCCGCAAACGCTATCGCCAGGAAGATATAGAAGAACTCGCCGCCAGCATACGCGAACACGGGCTGATCAACCCAATCACGGTAGACGAGAAATACCGGATCATCGCCGGAGAGCGAAGATGGCAGGCATGCCAATTGGCCGGTCTGGAAGAGATTCCGGTGATCGTGCGTCAACGCAGCTATGAGGTGTCGCTGGTGGAAAATCTCCAACGACGCGACCTGCACCCCATCGACGAAGCGGAAGGGTTTCAGCGGCTGGTGGAAGACTTTGGCTATACCCAGATGGAAATCGCCAGAAGAGTCGGCAAGGACCAGTCGATCATCTCGAAGACCCTGTCGCTGCTCAAGTTGCCTACGGAGATCAAAGACGACTACGCCGCGGTGGAGTCGGTCTCGCGCGATCTGTTGCTTCAGGTGCTCGACGAGCCGACACGCGAGCGTCAGCTTGCCCTGTGGGCGCGTATCAAGAGCGAACGGCTGAGCGCGCGTGCCGTCAAGCGGGAGAAAAAAGGCGAAGCCGAAGTGTCACCGCGCGTGATGCTGCGAAGCTTCCAGTCTCTTCACCGACGCGTGGTCCGTTTTGACCTTTCCACGCTCAAACCTAGAGACCGCGACCGCCTCCGCGCCGAACTCACGCAAACCATTAACGAACTGGCGCGCGTGCTCAAAAAGATCGAAGGGAAGAAGGAAAAGAAGTCGTGAATTTGGAAACGGCGCTCGAAACGTGTCCGGCGACAAGCGGAGCGGGCGTCGAGAACGGAGCGCTACGTAGAAGCTGATCCCTCTCATCCCGCCCACCCGGCGCGGTCGAGCGCGCGGTACTGTATGGCCTCGCTCACGTGCTCGGCTCGTATATCCTCCTCCCCGGCCAGATCGGCAATCGTGCGGCTCACCTTCAGGATGCGGTCGTAGGCTCGTGCCGACAACCCCAGCCCCGTGATGGCGGCGCGCAACAGGTCGAACGCCCGGTCGTCTACCTGACAAAACCTACGGATGTCGCGTGATTCCATGTGGGCGTTGCAATACAGATGAGGGTGCTCGCTAAACCGCGCAAGCTGGCGCTGCCGTGCGGCGTTTACCCGCGCCCGGATCACCGCGGACGACTCGCCCGAAGGCTGAGACGTAAGCTCGCAGTACGGCACAGCCGGCGCTTCGACATGCAAGTCGATACGGTCGAGGAGTGGCCCCGATATTTTGGCCATGTAGCGCTATATCTGGCCCGGATCGCATACGCACTCGTGTGCGCTATCCCCATAAAAACCGCAGGGGCAGGGATTCATGGAAGCGACAAGCGTAAACCGGGCCGGGGAGGTAAGCGCGGCGGCGGCGCGTGATAGCGTTACATGCCCGTCCTCCAGCGGCTGACGCATCATCTCCAGCACGTGTTTTCTAAACTCCGGCAGTTCGTCGAGAAACAGGATACCGTTGTGCGCCAGCGACACCTCGCCCGGTCGTGGATACCCGCCACCGCCGATCAGCCCGGCGTCCGATATGGTATGATGCGGCGCGCGAAACGGACGTACCGCGATCAACGGGGTATTGGGCGGCAGGAAACCGGCCACGCTGTGTATTTTGGTGGTTTCCAGCGCCTCCTCGATCGTCATATCGGGAAGTATGGTCGGCACGCGGCGCGCCAGCATCGTTTTGCCGGAGCCGGGCGGCCCCATGAGCAACAGGTTGTGCGACCGGCCGCCGCTACCTCTATCGCACGTTTTACATGCTCCTGGCCCTTTACATCTGCAAAATCGACCAGATAGACGGCGGACCGGTCAAACAGCGCGCTCATGTCGATCAC
>VGJU01000055.1 GCA_016867335.1 Candidatus Zixiibacteriota bacterium
ACGCAACATCAGCGCATAGGCAAGGTTGTTGACATCCTCCGAGGTACAGCAGAAATGTACCGACTCCTGAAGCGATTCGAGCGTCGTGTCTTGAAGTCGCTCCTTGATATAGTATTCGACGGCTTTTACATCGTGGCGTGTCGTCTGTTCGATGGTTTTGACCCGCTCCGCCTGTGTGTCGTCAAACTCGATCACAAACGAACGGAGCAAGGCGCACTCCTCGTCGGTAAACGGGCGTACATGGCGGATTTCCGGACGCTCCGACATCATGATAAGCCACTCGGTCTCTACATGAATCCGGTATTTGATCAGCGCCCATTCGGAAAAATAGTCGGCCAGTGTCTGTACTTGACCCGCGTATCGGCCATCCAGCGGGGAAATGGATCGAAGCGACATAATGCCTCCGGGGAAACAAAGGGTGAAGTTTCGAAGAGGTAAACAAGACCGGTTCAAAAACACAATCCTGTTTAATTGTACACGCATCGATCCGGTTATACACGAAAAATCTGCCGGAGTGGTTTTATCTCGATAGGAAGATCGGGCGCAACAAAGGGATAAATCTTTGTGACCGTTGGGCGTTAGGACTCTGTTTGCAGATCGAGAACCTATTTGACGTCCGGTTACGATTCGGGCTTAACGATTTGAGCAAAACAGCCGATAATAGACACATCGGAAACAAGTCATCCGGCACGACGATGTGGGAGCGGAGTCATGGACAGAGATCAGGTAGTCGCCTATTTTTCGATGGAAATCGGTCTGGAGTCGGGGATGCCGACGTACAGCGACGTGCTGGGGGTGCTGGCGGGCGATACGATACGCGCGGCGGCGGACCTCGGCGTCTCGATGGTGGCGGTGCCGCTTCTTCATCGCAAAGGGTATTTTTTCCAGCGTTTCGACGAGTCCGTCTGGCAACACGAAGAACCGGTGGACTGGTCGTTAGAGGCGTATTTGACCGAAATGCCTGAACACGCCAGCGTCGAAATCGAAAACCGGACGGTACCTATCCGTGCGTGGAAATACGAGGTGAAGGGTTGCGTCGGAGACAAAGTGCCGGTGTATTTTCTGGATACCGACCTCCCGGAGAACGATCCGCAGGACCGGAGTTTTACCTATCATTTGTATGGAGGAGACCTCCGATACCGGCTGTGTCAGGAGGTGATACTCGGCATTGGCGGGTTGCGTATGTTGCGTGCACTCGGCTACGAGCGGATCGAGCGGTTTCACATGAACGAGGGACATGCCAGTCTGTTAACCTTGGAGTTGCTCGAAGAGTCGGCGGCGGCGGCGCGGCGTATCGTCATCACGCATGAGGACGTGGAGCAGGTGCGCAAACAATGTCAGTTTACGACCCACACGCCGGTTCCGGCAGGTCACGACCAGTTTCCGATGGAATTGGTGTCGCGTGTGTTGGGCAATCGGGTCGACGTTTTTGCCATGGATCTGTACGGGGTGCATAGCGATACAAGCGGCGTAGCACCCTCAGTGGGGGTTTCTGAACCGCGTTTCAACATGACGGCGCTTGCGCTCAACCTGAGCCATTACGTAAACGGGGTGGCCAAAAAACACGGCGAGGTGTCGCGGCTCATGTTTACGGGCTATCGTATCGACGCCATCACCAACGGCGTCCATTCGGGAACATGGGTTTTTCCGGCGTTTCGGAGTCTTTTCGACCGGTACATAGAGGGGTGGCGACAGGACAATTTCAATCTGCGCTATGCGCTCAATATACCGCCCTACGAGGTATGGGATACCCATCTTCAGGCCAAACGCGATTTGGTGGATACGGTCAACCATCAGTACAACGCGGGGCTGGATGTCGGCGTATTTACCATCGGTTTTGCACGGCGCGCGGCCACGTACAAAAGAGCGGATCTATTGTTTCAGGATATGGACCGTCTACGGCGCATGGCGGAGGAGATGGGCGGAATACAGCTTTTCTATGCGGGAAAAGCGCATCCACACGATCAGGAGGGCAAAGCGCTCATCCAGCGGGTCATCGGCGCAAGAGACAGGCTCGCCCTAGCCGTCAAACTGGTGTATTTACCCAACTACGACATCGATCTTGCACGAAAAATAACCGCCGGGGTGGATATTTGGCTCAACACACCCGAACCACCCATGGAAGCCTCCGGAACCAGCGGCATGAAAGCGGCGCTCAACGGCGTTCCCAGCCTGAGCATACTCGACGGCTGGTGGATCGAAGGATGTATAGAAGGCGTAACCGGCTGGGCCATAGGCGGAAACGGACACAAAAACGAACCTTCCGGCGACCGATCACAAGACGCGCTGTCGCTATACAACCAGTTGGAACAAGTCATTATGCCGCAGTTTTATCACGACCCTAAACAGTTTGTCAACGTCATGCGCCACACCATCGCGCTAAACGGTTCTTTTTTCAACACCCAGCGGATGATGCAACAGTATGTACCCAACGCCTATTTCAAGTAGTTATGGCAACGACAGCACGGCGAGTTCTGCGGGCAACGACGCTCCCCGATGGGTACGGGGCGATATACTGTTTGTCGTTTGCCGTATTGGTATTTTTCGCCATCGCCAAACCGACCGTCAAAGCTGTATCGCCACCTTACGTCTGCCGTTTTGATGTTCTCCTGTTGAACTTCGCCTCTGTTTGCCATATATTGAGCAACAGGAACGTGAAAATGGGAAACGTGAACGTACAGGTGGAACCGCATGTGTCGTCTGATGACAAGTTTTTTCTTTTCGTTTATCCTGATTTCCACACTGGAAGCGCAGGTACGCGGTCCGCGTGTCAACATCACGCTTTCGGACGCGCGGGTAGGTCTTCCCAAAGACCGCAAGGAGGAGCGTGACGACAACCGCAATTTGCTCACGCAACCCGGCGACGTAATCAAGTATACCGTCCTTGCCGAAAATACGGGAACCGAAGAAGCGCGCGATGTGGAAGTTGTTCTGCCTGTGCCTTTTGGCATGCAATACGTGCTGTAAGCGCCGTTGGAAAAGGATCGTCGATCCTGTTCAGCATCAACGGTGGAACGACCTATGTGGAAGAACCGATCATAGAGGTGCGCGACGCGACCGGAAAAATCGTCAAAAGCCTGCTCCGGCTTCCATGTATACCCATGTGAAATGGATTATCCGTGACCCTGTTCGTCCAAAAGACAAAAAGACCGTAGATATGCAGGTGCGTGTCCTGAGCGGGGCGTAGAAGCAAAGACGTTCCAAACCGTCGTTTCTATCTTTCACCCGGCTGAAAAGGCAAATCATGGCTCGCTCAGGCCCCCTGTATACCCATATCGTACAAGCTATACCGCCCGTCGTGCCGTTTGTTGGACCGGAAACCATAGAACGCCGGCAGGGTCGGCGGTTCCGGGTCCGGCTCGGCGCAAACGAAAGCGCCTTCGGCGTCTCGCCTGAGGCTTGCAAGGCTATGAGCGAGGCCATTGCCGGTGTAGCCTGGTACTGCGATCCCGAAGGCTACGAACTCCGTCGCCAGTTGGCCGATTTGCATGGGGTTGGGCTCGAAAACGTCGTCATCGGAGCAGGTATCGACGATCTGTTGGGGCTTGTCGTCCGTACGTTTATGAACCCGGGCGATGTCATCGTCGCCTCCCAGGGTTCCTATCCGACCTTTGCCTATCACGTGACCGGCTATGGCGGACGTCTCGAAACGGTTCCATATCGTAACGACCGTAACGACCTGCTTGCGCTTACCGACCATGCGGCGCTTCACAAAGCCTGTATCCTCTTTCTTGCCAACCCGGACAACCCTACCGGGTCGTTCTACGGAAGCAACGCCATCGCCGATCTGCTCGAGCGACTTCCGGAAGAATGTCTGTTTATTCTGGACGAAGCCTATCTCGATTTTGTCCCCGCGGATGCCATCCTGCCCATCGAGTCCGGCGATCCGCGCATCATCCGGATGCGGACCTTTTCCAAGGCACACGGTATGGCAGGCGCGCGTATCGGCTATGCCATAGCCCACGAAGAACTGATCGCTACGTTTAACAAAATCCGGTTGCACTTTGGTGTCAATCTGGTCGCACAAGCTGGAGCTATGGCTTCCCTGCGCGATACGGAATTTGTAGCAGGCGTTGTAAAGGCCATCGAAGAGGGACGCCAAGAATATGCCGCTCTTGCCGCCGATACAGGTATTGCGACGTTGCCGTCGATGACCAATTTCTTGGCTTTCGATTTTGGCACACAGGAACGGGCGGACAAGACGATGCAGAGAATGATCGAACGGGGCGTGTTTCTGAGAAAACCGGTTGTAGCAGGTCTCAACCGGTTGGTGCGCGTCACGGTCGGAACTGCCGAAGACCGAGCGGTTTTTGCCGAGATATTCCGCGACGTGATGCGAGGTTAGATTTCGGATTTCGGCGTTATCCCCGCAGTTGCATCATGCCTTTGATAATTTCCTCTGCCAACCCGTCTACGGCGACGCGTGTGCGCGACAAATCGCCGGATATCAGATGCGGATGATCCGCTGACGAAGCGGATACATAGTACTTGATTTTGGGTTCCGTGCCCGACGGCCGAGCAGTCACACGAGTATGCCCGGCTTGGGTAAAGGTAAAAATCAGGATATTGCCGCGATCCCCCTCCACAGTCCGGACCACACCGGTCTCCGGGCATAGCGCCTGTCCGCTCTGCCGATCGATGACTTCAAATATCTTGTACCCTCCGATTTCAGAAGGCGGTGATTCGCGTAGTCGCTTCATGATCCCCGCGATTTCGCGTGCGCCGCTCGCCCCTTCCCGGCTGAGCGACTTTTGTATCTCCCGAAAATACCCGTACTCCCGGTAGATATCGTCCAAATAATCTCGTAGCGTGCGACCTTCGGTTTTGAGCGTTGCGACGCATTCGGCCAGCAACACCCCTGTAGCGGCCTCTTTGTCACGGATACGGGCGTCCGCGAGATAGCCATGACTTTCCTCGGTGCCGAACACAAAACCCATTCCTTCTGCCATCCGATCGATGACCGCACCGATATATTTGAATCCTACAAGCAGGTTTTCCACCACGTCCATACCAAAAGAACGGGCTATAAGACTGGTCAGGTCGGTCGTCACGACGGTTTTGCAGACCAAGCCGCGGCTGGGCAGAAGTCCCATCTCTTTTTTCCGAGTAAGAATGTAATGACACAGCGCGACACCTATCTGATTGCCGTTGAGCGCCAAGTCGTTCGGCGGAGCATTCCAACCCTTTTCCGGAAGCGGTAACGCACAACCGATTCGATCGGCGTCCGGGTCGCTGGCAAGGACGATGTCGGCATCGATCTGTGCGGCTTTCCGGACGGCAAGTTCTAGGGCGGCAGGGTCTTCCGGGTTGGCGACACCCCGCTCCACCGTAGGAAAACGCCCATCCTGCACAGCCTGTTCTTCGACTATGTGGACATCCCGATATCCTAACCGCTCCAGGGCCTTGCCCACCGAGGACATGCCGACACCGTGGAGCGGGGTATAGACGATACGGACGTTCCGTGCCTCCGACAGCGAAAGCGCGGCAAGCGTCTGCACATAGCGGGCGTCGATTTCGGAACCGAAGCGGCGGATCGTCCCTTGCCGTAAGGCTTGCTCGAAATCGACGCGCCGGATTTCGCCGACGGTGCGCACTTGGGCGATGATGTTTTTGTCGTGTGGGGGAACCACCTGACCGCCATCCGACCAGTACCCCTTGAACCCGTTGTCCGATGGCGGGTTGTGGCTGGCGCTGATGACCACACCCGCAACGGCTCCTATTTCGCGGACAGCAAACGACAGTTCGGGCGTGGCGCGGCAGTCGTCAAACAGATACGCGACGATACCGTTTCCGGCGATGATACAGGCGGTTTCTCGCCCAAAAAGATCGGAGTCGATGCGGGTGTCGTAGGCGATGACTACGCCGCGTTGTGCCGCATCTGCACCACCGGCTTTGCGTACGTACAGCGCCAACCCCTGCGCCGCCTCTCCGATGGTACGGGTATTGATCCGGTTAGGGCCGGGCCCCATCCGTCCCCGGATGCCGCCCGTGCCAAATTCGATCCGCGTCCGGAAGGCGTCTTCTATTTCGTCGAGACTGCCGGTTTCGAGCAAGACGCGGATGGCGTCTCGGAATGCAGCGTATGCCAGGTCGGTCGTCCACCGTTCCAGTCCGGCAGTAGCTTCGGCAGACAGTCCTTCGGGAAAAGGAGGAAATGGGAGAGACATAGACAATGGCTTTGAAAAAGGGTGGGGTTGGCCGTTTGGCAAACGGGCGGGTTTGGTCGTTTGACAAAGGGCGGGTTTGAAACCCGCCCCTACGATCGGTCTACCCGTACCCGTTTGGCAAAGGGCGGGGTTGGCCGTTTGGCAAAGGGCGGGGTTGAAACCCGCCCCTACGATCGGTCTACCCGTACCCGTTTGACAAAGGGCGGGGTTGGCCGTTTGGCAAAGGGCGGGGTTGAAACCCGCCCCTACGATCGGTCTACCCGTACCCGTTTGACGCCTTCGCGGCGCATACGGCGACAAACACGGTAAAATTCGGTCGTATCTCCGACAAACCGGGCAAACAAATTGATCATCACCGGTCCTTCAGGCATGTGGGGACGGGCATCGCGGTCGTAAAACCAGCACAGTTCGGAGAGACCGTCTTTCCACCCGTACATGGTGCTTGGTGGTAGATAGTAGTAGCCGATATCGCCCGGTATCACCCGGCTGGTCTGGTTCTCCGGCTCGATTACGATGTCCTTGGAGATAAAAAATGCGATTTCGCTCCCGGAATAGATGGCGTGCGTACCCTCGGCCTCCAGCGGCAGGCGGTCCCAAACCCCCTGACAGGTGCGCGGCGCCTCTTCTTCCAGCAATTCCGCTTCGACCGATACGTTTTCATCGACAAAAGTAAATCGAATACGACGGTTCATCGTTACTCCAATCCTTTCAGAGCGGTCTGTATGGCGTTTTGCTGCGCTTCGGACGGCAGGTGCATGGGAGCGCGAGGGTAAAGGGCCGGGCAGTCCTGCAACGTCTGGGCGTGTTTGGTGCAGGCAGGCAGATTGGAACCGTTGAGCGCGTTCCAGAGTGCGAGAAGTTTTTCATGAAGCGTTCGCGCGCGGTGATGATCTCCTGTTTTGACGGCGTTCCACAGGGCTACTGAGGCTCGCGGCGCGGCCGTAAGGATGGCGGCGATGGAGCCACGCGCGCCAAGCATGTACGCAGGGTACATGAGCGCGTCGACGGCGCTGAAGATAAGATTTTCGGGGCGCGCCATGATCATGAGATCGGCAAAGAGTTTGAGATCGCCAGCGCTCTGTTTGACACCCACCACGTGGGGTACTTCGGTCATGATACGGCAGAGCAGTGCCGGAGAGAGATAGCTCCACGGCACCACGTTGTAGATAAGAATGGGCTGACCCGTTTCCTCACCCATCACGCGAAAATGTTCGAGCATGGCGTTGTCGTCAGGACGAAACAGATAGTGGACCGGTGTGACTTGAAGAGCGACAGCACCTAGGCCGGCGACGTGGCGACCGCGACGTATGGCATCGCGTGTGCTGTCTACGATGATCCCCGCCACGATGGGAACACGCCCGGCGGAGGTCTCGACCGCCGTGGCGACAAGCGACCGACATTCGTCCACGTCGAGCGTATGCCCTTCCCCGGTGCTTCCGCCGACGGCAATACCGTGTACGCCACTGGCAATCAACCACTCGATTTGTCGCTTGAACGCTTCGAGGTCTATGTCGCCGTCCGCCGTAAAAGGCGTGGTAGCCGGCGGAACGATACCATAGAGGCGATCCAACATAGGACTGTCCTTTCCCGTAGCCACGTCGTGGCGGCAAACACCAGAAGCACCGGCTCTACCGGACTTCGGATACGGTCGTCTCCCCAGAAAATAAGCGCAGAGCCGGTAAAAAATAAAGGTATAAGATACAATAGGCTGTTTTGTCGCCACGTGTCTAGGTTTCGAACGGCGCCGACTACGGCGCAGACGATGACAAAAAGATATTGGAGCGAAGCCGGATCGACGGCCCGGTGGAGATGCCAGAACGACTTGAACTTGTAGACGCACAGTTTTGACGCATTCAATGGATGGGTCATGATAAATGCTATCGCTTTTCGCTGATACAATTGGTCCCGGTCCACTGCGGAAAGCCCCTGTATTTCGCGCTCTTCGACCAAGATGGACTGAAGAGGCGGTATCCATCCGCCGGCAAAACGATCAAGCACATTGGGATTGTTGGCGCCGAGCAGAACCTGGCCGCCCATCACGGTAACGGGAACAAAATCCCCGGTAACGCCTAAATTTCCAATTGCCCACGGCACAAGCGTAAGCACCGCCATACCGGTAATGACTACCCCGACTCGGAGTGTCTGTCGCGTTTTGCCGGGAAGCGCCAGCCACGCCCATATAGGGATCAGCGGGATAAGCGTCAGCGCGTAGGACGTGCGAGGGTAGCCAGTCCCAAACACAGACCCGCCGCAAGACCGTACCGCCATCGAAGCGTATGCAGCGTCTTCTGTGACAAATAGATAAAAAGACACAGCAACAAGGTAAACGCCGTTTCGGTCAGCAGATAGCCGGTCCAGCGAAACAGCATGCCATATACCGTCGCCGCACCGGCGGCAAGCAGTCCGACCCGGACGCCAAACGCTTCACGTCCTATCAGATAGATCACGCCGCAGGTCAACGCATCGGCAAGACACAAAAACAGACGTCCTACAAAGGGATGCACGCCAAAAAGCCCGTATACGCCTGCCAGCATCGCCGGAAACAGGGGGGGGCTGCCGAGGTGGTCTATGGTTCCTGTTTTTAGCAACCCAACGGCTATCTCGTGATAATCCGCCGCATCGGAGACCGGAACGTCGTCGATCCCGACCCATCCGATGTTGTACACCACCCGGACACATAGCGCGACGAAGATGAGAAGGACAAGCAGACGTCTGCAGGCGGCGGGATCGTCAAACGATAAGCCGGTCATATCGTTCTTCCAGTTGCCCGGCCAGCCGGTCGATCCCGTGTTGGCCCTCCATCAGGGCGCGCCCGGCGCGTCCCATCTGCGGCCAGCTTTCCGGATGACGCAACAGTTCAAGCCATGCGTCGGCCAGCGCATCGACGTCGCGCTCCGGAACCAACCGGCTGGTTTCACCGTCGATCGTCACCTCCGGGATATCGGCATGATAGGTGGACAGCACAGGAACGCCGCACGCCTGTGCCTCGAGCACTACGGTAGGCGCGCCCCCCTCTGTATCTCCATTGGATGCGGTAACGCTCGGTTGAACCAGCAGATGCGCCTCGGCCAACTGATCCCGGAATACTTGATGTGGCTGATACCCCAACTGGCGCACAAACGGCGCAAGATCGTATTCCGCGATAGCCCGGTCGGCATGGGCGAAGCCTATACCGCCGTGTCCAACGACGCCGCCAGTCTGTACTGGAACCCGACAGGGCTTACCCGGTTTAGCGGAACCCATATCGCTGTGATGCACAACACATGGGTGCAGGGTGTCAACTATGAATCTGTAGGGGTTGCCTACGGCGACAGCGCCTCCTCGGGGTTTGGCGTGGGATTGACTTTTCTTTGGATGGACGATATACCGGTTACTACCTTTGGCGATCGGCTGGGTTCGTCGGGTGACACCTTTACAGCACGCGACTTTTCTTTTGTCGTCTCCTATGCACATCAAATTCTGCCTGGAACCTCGCTCGGCGGCAGTTTCAAACGCATCCGCTCCACACTGGCCGATGTAACCGCCACCGCCACCGCTTTTGACGTCGGCGTGATCGTAACGCCGTCCGTTCCCGGACTTGCCTTTGGCGCAGCGGTACAGAACGCTGGTTCCAAGCTCAAATTCGTCCGAGACGGCGACCGGCTTCCCTTGATCGCAAGGGTAGGCGTCGCCTACACATACCGCAATACCGGGCTTGTGAGCGTCGAAGTGGCAAAACCCGTGGACAACCGGGCACGGATTCACGCCGGCGGGGAGTTTGTAGTACGCAACGCTCTATCGCTACGCGCCGGATACCGGTCCTCACAGGACACGGATAACGGATTTACGGGCGGAGCCGGTGTCAGAATCCGCCGTATGTCCATCGACTATGCCTTGTCCCTTATGGTGTCTTCTGCAATACGCATCGTTTTTCCGCCGCATACCGTTTCTAAAAACGCACCTACGGTCCGTTTCCCAAAAATTTTTTATCCGCTATATTTTTGCATGGAAAGTGCATCCGTTTGTATTGTAGAGATATAGCGACCGCCCCTAAACCTCCGGCGACCTTTTTAGGCAGGGTTCCATACCGAGAGGATAAGGATGACAAACCTGTGCCATCTTTCCGGGGACAAACGAATGTTTCGTTCAATCCCCCAACTCTGTGGTCAGCGAAAGGAGGCATCAGGATGGTGACGAGCAGGCTCATCAAAAGACCCGCTGGTTTCGATCCATGCCGAACCGGCATGACCGACTTCATGCCCTTCCCGTCTCCGGAGGGCCGCCCCAGCCCCTGATACCGTACATACGTCAGGAGCGCTGAGGCTCCAACCTCCGGACCGCGGGACCTGTGTCACGCGGTTTTTTTATTGGTCTTCGAACACAAACGAATGCCACCGGAGGTAAGCAGACGATGTACAACCCTGAGTTTTGGGAAATCCCCTTAGACCATGCCGATCTGGCCAAATTTTCAAACGAATCGGGTATCTGGTTCGAATCGGGTGAGGATCGGGAAGACCGTTATGTATGGGAAGACCGGGGCAGCCGTCTGGTCGGCAGGGTATACGACTCGCTTTCCGAGTCACTGACACCCAAACAGCGAGAAGCCGTGATCCTGTATTTTGCACATGGCAAGACACAACAGGAAATCGCCGACATCATGGGCATATCCCGGCGTGTAGTAAGCCAGCATCTTTTTGGTATCTGCCGAAACGGCAAGCAGATCGGCGGCGCGATCAACAAGATTCGAAAGATATGCGCCCGTCGCGGTCTGGATATCCGCTTGGAACTGTTTTCCATGCCCGCCCGTCTTGGCGGTTCCCCTTCCTATATGACCTCCGACGCGTGAATTCCATCGACAAACGGCAGCCTCTCTGCCGGTCCTTCACGCGCAACCTCCTGAGTGCCCAGCCTCCGGCGGTTTTTATTTGACCTGAACCTCTTTTTGTGTTATTTCAGAACTTCAATCGACCATTACAGGCTGTTTTCGTTTTCCACGTCTGTGCCATGTCCTCTTCGCGTTATCGGGCTGTGCTCGAAAAAATAGACCGCGTTCATCGGGAAGACCCGCGAACGGAACGCGCCGACGGTGTGGACCATCCGCAGGAACTGCTGTACGCGGAACGTATGAGCGCGTGGCTTGCGAAACTGGGTCCGAGCGCATCGGAAACTCTACGGTTGGCCGTTCGGTGCCAGCATATCCGCAGATGGGCGATTCCACGTAGCGACTTTCCGGCAGGCGGCGACGGATATCGCGCGTGGCGCACCGCCCTGAGCCGGTTTCACGCGGAGGAAGCGGGTGTTATCCTCCGGGAGACGGGATACGACACGGATACCGTGGAGCGTGTCCAAACCCTGATCCGCAAGGAAAAACTAAGAACCGATCCCGAAACGCAGATGCTCGAAGATGTGGCTTGTCTTGTATTTCTGGAGTTCTACGCCGCCAGATTCGCGGAAAAGCAGGAAGAGCAAAAAACGCTCGACATCCTTGCCAAAACATGGCTCAAAATGTCTCCGCGCGCCCGTGATATGGCGTTGGAGGGCCCGCTTCCACCGGACGTCCGATCGCTGATCGACCGGATAGTGAAAACCTCTTGAGAGAACGCATTGTCCGGTGTCTTCGACAGGGTTATATTGAGAAACGATTTTTCGGGTTTAAACACAAACCGCAGGGCGCTCGGTATTTTTAGGCTGTTTGGCTGAGTACCTCTCATTTCGAGGACAGGATATGCTCAACATCGGAATCATCGGTTGTGGCGGGATAGGCACTCACCATGCCAAGGTGGTAAGCGAAATGCGGGACGTGGCGTTGGTAGGTGTCGCCGACCCGATCAAGGAAAAGGCCGACAAACTGGCCAACGATCTTTTTACGACTTCTTTTGCCGATTATCGAGATTTGATACCCTATGTCGATGCGGTCATGGTTTGTACGCCTCCGTACGAGCGCGCGGACATCGTGGTGGACTGCGCGCTTGCGGGGGTTCAGATTTTTGTCTAAAAACCGTTGGCGCTCGATCTTGAAGCGGCGAGACGGATGATCGAGACCGTCGAACGGACCGGGGTGATCATGATGATCGGCTATGTGCTTCGGTTTACGCATCCCTTTCAGATTCTTCACGAAACATTTTCTTCCGGCAGACTCGGTCGGCTGGTCAACTGTTGGACCCGGCGATATATGCCATTCGATACGTCTCAGCGATGGTATGGCGATCAATCCAAAAGCGGGGGGGTCGAATTGGATTTTGCCAGTCACGACATAGATTAGCTGCGCTGGATCGGAGGGGAGGTGCGCGAGGTATTAGGACGGGTAGACCGGGTGAGACCCGGTATACAGGCGGATGAACACGTCCATGCGCTGTTGGTGTTCGAAGAAGGTGTCGGTGCGGTAGATGCCAGTTGGGCACCGGGGTTGAGCGAAAGCTCGGTCGGCATTGTGGGTACGAAAGGAAGCATGATCGTAGATCGCAACAACGTGATCCGCCAGAAGATCGAAGGGGAGGAAGAAGTCGTGATCACGCCCCGCAAAGGTGAAACCATACAGTCGCATTTTATTCGGTGCGCCTCCAACCGTCGTACACCCAAAGTCACCGGACACGACGGACACGACGCGCTAAAAATCGTGTTGGCGATTCAGGAGTCCTCCCGAACTGGCAGGTCGGTGAGGTTGGAAAGCCAGACCTCACCCCAGTGACACTGATCTCTATTTCAACCGCGGCTCCGTTTTTTTGACTGCCCCGAACGGCAAGCCCGTTATCGACTTCATCTCGACCGCTCGTTGCCGTGTCTCTTCGATTTCCCCCTGAAGGTCTGCCGGGTGGTAGACGGTTCCGGCTCGAACGGTCAGTACCGGCTCGATTTTCCGGTTTCCCATTTCCTGTTGTCCGTGCGAATCGGTAAATACAAACTCCCCTTCCTTGAGTTCGAACACCGCAATATCCGCCACCGCACCGGGAATAAGCGCACCCAGCGTGTCATCGCGTCCTATGGCCCGCGCCGCGTTGATCGTGGTCTGGCGAACGACCTCCTCCAGAGAGACGCCCAGGTTGAGCACCTTGGAAGCCGTCTCCGGCAGGCTGTAGACCGGATCGAACAGACTGTAGATATGCAGGTCGGTGCTGATCACGTCCGAATAAAACCCTTGTCTGATGGCCTTGCGGGCGACTTCGTAGTGAAAACTTCCTGCGCCGTGACCCAAATCAAAAAAAACACCTCGCTTTCGGGCTTCGTATACCTCCGGAACCACCGTTTCCCCGCCGTTCAGGATATTATCTCCCTTGCCGTGATAACAGTGCGTCACGATATCGCCCGGACGCAGACGTTCCAACACGGAAGACAGCGGCACGCCCTGATCTATGTGTACCATCAGCCTGACACCGACCATTTCGGCGGCTTCAACAGCTCTTTTGAGTGGTTCGATACCGTTTTCTCCGACTTGAAGCCGTCCTTGCCGGACCTTGACGCCGATACAAAGATCGGGCCACATCTCGATCACCTGTGCCGTCCGCTCCGGATCGGCGTTGTGGATGTCCTCCATTTCTCCGCGCATCGAGTTGAGCAGTCCGATACTGCTGATATGGACAAAGGTCAGGATGCGGGTCCGTGCCGGATCGGCGATAAACTCCTTGAACCCGCGTACGTTGGTCCATCCCGGACTGCCGGCATCCACAACGGTCGTTACGCCGGTCGCAAGACAGAGCGCATCAGCCTTGATCCCAAAGGTGGTCGCGCCGGCGTACACATGCGCATGGATGTCGATCCAGCCGGGGGTCAGGATTTTGCCATCCAGCCGGATCGTTTGTCGGGCCGGACCATCGAGCCGTTCGCCGATTTCGGCAATAACGCCGGCGGCGACGGCCACGTCGTACACACCGTGACGCCCCTGTCCCGGATCGACGACCGTTGCGCCTTTGAGAAGAAGATCGTATGACATCGACTTATCTCCGTGTGAGGGGAAGCGGTCTAGCAAGCCCAAAAAATCGCATCGCAAAGAGGCCGGTTTCGTTTCCTTTTCCAAACCCGTTTCCATCCATCAAATCGAATCGGATATTCGGATCGGATATAAGGAATATACTGATTGTCAGTCGGTTACAAAAACGTTATCTTCAAGCGAAAGAGTCGATCCCGAGAGGGATTATCCGGCGGCGCATCAGCACATTTATGTAGAGTGGAAAAGGCGATGTCACATCCGATGTATGATTTTCTTCGGCGTTCTGCCGTCATGACGTTGTTTCTGTTTGGGCTGACGACAGTCCCCCGGCCGGTACATGCCGACGTTTCCGCCGCGAACGTGACGGTGTCCAACACACTGATCAGTGCAACGGCCCAGTACAACATCACGTTTACCATCAACACGGCACTGGTCGGTGGGACGGACGAGATCCCGGTCACCTTCCCGGCCGGGACCGACCCCAACGCGATCAAGAAGACCAACGTCACCGTAAACGGTCAAAATGCGCAGAACCTGCAGCAGAGCGGGCAGACGTTCAATATAAAGGTCAAGCAGAACATCGCCGGAGGGAGTTCCGTCACCGTCGTGTTTCGGAATCCGCCGGGTGTGATCAACCCCGCAACCGCCGGGCCGTATGCGCTCCAGGTGTCTACGACGAAGGAGCCGACGGTTGTGGCGTCCAACACATACAACATTTCGTCTACCGCCACCCTTACTTCGGCTACCGTAACCCCCAACCCGTCGTCCATAACGACTGCGGCGGCGTATGGGATTCAATTTACACTTGGGGGCGCAGGGGCGCTTACTGCCGCGTCGAGCACGATCACGATCGTCTTTCCGTCGAAAACTACGATACCCGACGGTTCCATGTACGGTATCACCCTCAACGGTACGCCTGCGACGGCCATCGGCACGTCGGCTACACGGACTGTCCAGATACAACCGCCCAGCAATCTGCTTAATCTTGCCAATGTGGAGATAGAACTTGCCCAGGCATCGGGCATCCGTAACCCCACGATCGTGGGGACATATACCCTGACGGTCGCTACCAGCGCCGAGCCGACCCCGTTGATTTCCAACTCGTATACGATATTCAGCGGCACGACGCTGTCGCCCCCCGCAGTCGATCTTACACCGAACACCGTCAACACCGCGGCCGAACACGTCATCAGCTCCCAGCTTGGCGCGAGCGGAGGGCTTACTGCGGGTGTTCATCACGACGGACTCGGTCAACCGGCAAGCTACGGTGACGGTGCCGACTTCCGTGACGGTCGGCAACAGCGGCGGGGTGACGCTTATCTTCTCGGTTTCGGCGGGGATCGTCAACCCCGCGCCGGGCAACCTGACGCTTCAGGTCCGCACCTCGGTCGAACCCACCGACATAGCGTCAAGTGCGTATACCATCCAGAGTCTCTCGGTGCTCCAGACCAATCCAAAGATAAGTCTCTACGGCGCTTGGTCGCCTTCGGACAACCGATTGGCGTATCTTACCGAAGCGCCGGACGATGCGTCGGGCAAGGACACGGGCAACTGGAATCTGTTTACCATCGACCGGGACGGGCGCAACAAAAGACAGGTGACAGTGGCGATCAGCGGTGGGACAAAGGAAACCGGAGATTTGCTCCCGTTTTCTTCGGTTACGTGGACACCCGACGGCGACAGCCTCGTATACACCGGATACCAGCGCTTGGTGTTTCCTCCGGCGGATACACAGCTTACGATACAACTATTCCAAATCCCGGCTGTCGGTGGGACGTTCAAGAAAGTAAGTCCCAAAGGGGCCGTGGAGGATACGTCGAAACAGTTTGGCGGATGGCTGGACCCCGACTGGACGGTTACGCTGTACGACTTCGAGTTGGCGCAGTTTCCTTCGGGCGTTCACCGTATCGCCGCCTCGATAGACGGCAACATTTGGGTGTTCGAACCGCGCAATATAGGAGCCGATGGTTCCGGGCTGACGGGCGGAACGTTTAAGCGTCTTGTGCAGATCACCTCGCTTCCTGTCTCTGCCGATTCTACGGACGGACTGTTTCAACCCAGGTGGTCGCCGGATCGCAAAAAACTGGCGGTGGTGTACAAGGATTCGACCAATGCCACGCTCTCGGACATTTATGTGATCGCCGATGTGGATTCAATCATCCAGAAGACGCTTACAAACCCCAACTACAATTCGCGTCAGTTTAACTATGCTACCGTGCTCGGCAACAACAAGGTTACGATGCTTTCGCACATGACCAAAATCTCAACGGTGGGCAATACCAAGCCTTCGTGGACCCCAAACTGGTCAACCGCTGGCACACAGATCCCCTATAGCCAGGATCAGGCCAATGTGTTTAACAACAAAACGTTTGGAACAAACCCTTCCACCTCGGTCGCGGCGACCAATTTTTACGTCAAGCTCCGCAATTCGGACGGGACGGGGACGGATAGCACGCTGATCGGACAGGCGAGCGCCAACAACGCCTTTCCTGCGATGACAAACAACGGACAGCGATTCAGCTATTTTCAGGCCAACACGTCCGGGAGTTTTTCGCAGACGCAGAAGATATTTTTCTCCAGACCACGGGAAAATTTGCACCGCCGCGATCACCTAAACGGCTGAAAAACGGCCAAGTGCCGGTTTGGGCGCTTGCCGACCGGGCATACAGCGGGCTGGAATTTCCGGTTTCCGCCGTAGGCGTCGAGGCGACGTTTTTCTTTTTGAACCGACCGACGTTCCGACCACGGATCAACAAGAAGGGCGGTATATCGGAGTGGCAAGACAGTTCGGACCGTCCGAAATCGAATTTGCCGATCCGGCCACGGTACGGATACACTATACGGACGGAGAACTCTTGGCGGCGGGGTTGGTCAGTGGATCGACACAGGAACAGCGGCTTGGGCTGTACCGCTATGACGAAGATCGGGAGGAATGGATCAAGGTGGAAGCAAGCGTGGCCGATCCGGACCGGAACGTGGTGTCGGGGACGGTAACCAAGTTAGGGACGATTGGCGTGTTTTACGAAGCGCCGGGAGCGGGTCAACTGTTTAGTCAGACGATGGTGTATCCCAATCCGTTTCGCCCCCATTCCGGTGGGGCCGACGACGGCGACTATACCACGGGCGTCATTTTCGACCTTTTGCCTGTGGGGCTGAGCCGGTTGGATATTTACAACCTTGCGGGCGAATGGGTGGCGTCGCTCGGCAAGGCCATCACGCCTACGGGTGTGGCCGGACAGTGGCGCTGGTCCGGGGCAAACGACACAGGGCGGTGCGTGGCAAGCGGCATATATCTGTACGTCATGGAAGCCGGGGGCGAGCGCCGAACCGGCAAGATTGCGGTGATCCGGTAGGAAATTCTTGACGCTTTTCGGGGCGCAGGGTACGCTGTTTAGCGCGTGTCGTTTGACCGTCGGTGTTGTAAAACGATTTGGATGTTTTGAGAGGACAACCTCTATGATGGAGATTTCAACCCAAGGAAGAAAACATGCCGCTTGCCCTGACCCAACAGGAAATCGACTTTTTTAACGAAAACGGCTATCTCCTCAAAGAAGGGTTTGTTTCTCCGGACCCACTTGCGGAGATGGATCGGGAGACCGAGGATTTGCACGAACGCATGGCGGACGGGGTTCCGCCGGATGTGCAGTGGGAAGTGTTTGACAATCCAGCTCTTAAACCCCGGATCAAGCAAATGATGAATGCCGACGCCGTATGTCCGTCCCTTGACCGTTTTGTTCGCGCGGACACGACACTTGACATCGTCGAGGATCTTTTAGGGCCGGACATTTCTTTTTTTCACTGCAAACTCTTGATGAAATCTGCCCTAAACGGCACGGTGACGCCGTGGCATCAGGACTACGGATACTGGAGTCGGTCGAACAACACGCCTGTGTATCTCAACTGTATGATATACATCGACGGGGCAACGGTGGAAAACGGCTGTCTACAGGTGGTTCCGGGGAGCCACAAACTCGGTCTGCTTACGCACGAAGAGCGTAAGCAGGCGTTTGGACGTTTTCTACCCGGTTATTTTCAGCATCGAGACGATGCGATTCCGTTGGAGGGAAAGGGCGGTACGGCGATTTTTTTTGGACCGCTGATCATACACGGCTCGGACGCCAATCGTTCGCCGCAGCATCGCCGTGCCTGCACGACGGCTTACAATGTGACGGGAAACGGAGACAGGGTGTACGACCGCAGGCTGGTCATGAAAAGGCTACGCGGTCGCAAGGAGTGGGAAGAGTAGCGGTTACTTTTCCTGAAACTTTTTTACCCACAGTTGGTACACGACTCCACCGACAGCGGTAATCCCCAACCCGATCAGCGAGTGTTTCGGGTCGGTGTACACGATCAGCCCGAGAAAGACGAGTCCGCTCACAAGAAACAGCAGCGGCGTGACCGGATACCCCCAGGTTTTGTAGGGACGTGGCGCATCGGGGTATTTGCGGCGCAGGATAAATACCCCCAAGCCGTTCATCAGATAAAACACCCACAGCGCGGCGGTGCGCGAGGCCACCAGCGCCTCCCATGAGCCGAGAAACAGAATCTGCACCGACGACACCACGGCAAGGATGATGATCGCCGCGTGTGGCGTGCCATATTGGGGATGTACTTTTGCCGCCCAGGTAAAAAACATCCGTTCCCGCGCCATGGCGTAGCAGACGCGCGGGCCGGCCAGCACGTTGGCGTTGACCGTGCCGAAGGTGGAAACCATTACCGCAAAGGCGATCAGCGATGCGCCGATCGGCCCCAGCACCACCTGCATGGCGTCCGACGCTACGCGCTCGCTCTGGGCTACTCCGGTATTCGACAGCACATAGACATACGCCAGATTGACCGACAGATACACGGCGGTGGCGATACCCAACCCGAGAAGGATGGACAGCGGTACGTTGCGACGTGGGTTTTTGATCTCTTCGGCCACGTAGGTCGAGGAGTCCCAGCCGTCGTACGCACCAAACGCGGCGACCATCGCAAGGCTGAGCGCGCCGACCATACCAAGGTTCATCGTTGCCGGCCAGAGCGGTTCGAGTTGGCTCGAATCCGGCATGAGCAGAACCCCCACCCCCACCAGCGCGATAAGCGCCCCTACCTTGAAAAAAGTGGATAGGTTTTGGATCAGCCCGGCTATTCGGATGCCTCGATAGTTGAAATACGCGATCAAAAGCAGGGTAAAGATCCCAAGCCCACGCCGCGCCCATTCCGGATAGGGCAGGGCCTGAACGATAAAATATCCGGCGTACGTGGCAAACGCGGAAGCGATGGCGGCCATGTCACCCGGACGAACCACCAGCAGCGACGTCCATCCAAACAAAAACCCCCACATCGGCGAATAGGCTTCGCTCAAATAGGTAAACTGTCCGCCCGCGCGTGGCATCATACCGCCGAGTTCGGCATAACACACCGCACCGAAAAACGACATCAACCCGCACAACGCCCAGATGGCAAGCGTAACACCGGACGTGCCCGTGTACCCCGCTACGATGGCGGGGCCTGCAAAGATTCCGGAGCCTATGATCGAGCCGACAATGACCGTGGTGGCCGATACGGGACCGAGGGCACGTTTGAGTTCGGTGTCCGTGCCAAAAGAGTCGGACCGGGTGGGAGCGGATTCCGGTGTACGCATGAAACCCTCGAGGAAAGATGACCGGCTGGCGATGTAAATAGGGTATGCGGCAGACAAAGATGCCGTGGCGATACATAGAAAGATAGGTATCGGTTTTTTCTACCTTTTCTACACCTCCAGTAGTTTGAACGCTACTGCCGAAAGAAAACCGGTCAGTGTGCTCAGCCCGACGGTATTCGAGCTACCGAGATGTACTGCTTCCGGGATCATGGTCTGGGCGATCATGGTAAGCATCGCGCCGGCGGCCAGCCCTTCCACCGCTACCATGACCGTATGATCGAGCTGTGCGCCAAGGATATAGCCGATTACCGTGCTGACCACCACCATAAAGGCCAAGGAAAGCCACAGACCGAGAATTTTGGCGGCGCTCCATCCCTGCGCCCGCATCCCCACACTGCTGGACATGGCTTCGGGCAGATTGGAAAGAAACAGCCCGGCGATCAGGGTAAATGGAACGATATCGCCAAAAGAAGGAGACCCGGAAGCTAAATTGGCGGTGAGCATCGCTAAAAATACGCCCCCCAATACAAAACTTTCCGGTATGCTA
>VGJU01000056.1 GCA_016867335.1 Candidatus Zixiibacteriota bacterium
CCCATACCAATAAAACGTTCCTTCGAAGACAAACCCCGCCTTTTGAAGTGTCCGATGCGTATCGGCAGCCAGTGGAGTGCAGATCCCTCCTCGACACAGATCCGCCATCCACAGGATGATCGCGCATCCAGGTATCAAACATCTCAGGCATTCCTTCGCCACCTGTTCGAGATCGTTATGAAACGCGTCATACGACTGTCCGAATCCGATCTGGTCTCGATGACCGTAGTTCCCCCCGTTCCACCAAGGGGGACTCGTCAGCGTCAGGGCGATGGTCTCGTCGGCGACGATGCTTAGATCGCGTGAATCGCCGTTCCAGACCTGAACTCGATCGTCTTGATACTCCGGACGCACGGGGCTACCCTCGTTTGTAGTATACCCGGTCCAGCTTTTTGAGCGCAGTAACGCCGAGATCGCACAAGCGCTTCCACACGGCGTCCTCGTGCTCGAACCTTCCCCATGGATCGCTCAAAAAATGCACCTCGAAATAATGTACCTCCGGATCTCCGTACAATTCTCCAAATTCCTGGGGTGTAAAATATCGGATATTGCGATGGTACGGAAGCTCCAGTTTGTTGAGGATACGGCGAAAATACGCCTGTATTTCCTCATCGGACATTTCCATGTCGTAAAACTGCATACACGCGCCGTAGCCATGTAGATAGTTGCATGGCCCAAACAGCGAAATATCAAAATCCTCACCCGCAAAATGCGGCTCTCCGTTGGTTCCCCAGTACCCTCTACCGAGATCGGGGCGTTTGGCTTTTTGTTCGGGCGTCAACATACAGCCTCCTTGGAAGTGTGAAGGGTGAAGGGTGAAGAAAAAAACAGCTTTATTTCAACTACCGCTTGGGTGGGTGCCGTCCGGCAAACCGCGCGATGTCGGTGAGATGACCATCACCTAGGGCAGGATAGCTATGGCACGCCCCGGCCCGCCATGGTTATTCTCTATCTTTGGATTTAGAAAGATAAAAAAAGCGCCGGTGGGTGGAAGTTGTCCGACCCCGATAAGATACTCGGTAAAAATCACGTCGTGGTTTACCGCCGCCCAGTGGGTCATCATGGCTTCTTTAGGGTTTACCGATCCCATGTCCGGTGTGTCGATCCCCACGTGTTTGACACCCTTCTCCGCCAGATAGACGATCACCTCGGGCGTTGGTGCCGACCATCCTTCGGTCTGTCCATCGAGCGGAGCTTTGACGCATCGATCTGGCTCGCCACGCTCGAATCGGCGAAAATGCGTATCCGTATGCCCGGTGTGAAACAGCACCACGTCGCCCGCCTTTAGCGGGCCATACAGTTTTTCATGCGATTTTACGTCGTCCACCGTGATCGCCGGAGAAGCGGGCCATGTAGTCCGGTCGGTCGTGCCGACCCGGTGTTGGACGTTGATCACCCGCGCCGGTCCCATCAAATGGTGAAGCGGTATTTTCTCCGAGGTCGTGGTCGTCGGTTTAAGTTTGCCGTGTTTTGCCTCGAACTCAGCCAAGACAGTACGGACGGACTCGTCGTAGCGGGCCGGATCGAAACCCGGCGGCGGGCCGTAATGCGCGGGCGGATCGACATGCGTGCCGGTACGCGAGTCGATGATATGCGTGTTGACCCAGTACGGGCCGAACGGTCCGTCGAAATAGTTGACCGGCTGAACAAGGTGGTACGGAAAAACGTGGTTGCCCAGCCCCGCGCCCGGCCACCACACCGGGTGTTGCATCGACAGGAGGACCGACAAATCGACGACACGTTTGCCGTTGACGGCTTTGAGCAAGGAAGCCGCCAGTTCGGGGTTGACGATGGCGACGGCGCGGGTCTCTACGGTCGGCGAATTCTCGTGTTTTACCGGCAACGAAATATACAGCGCACCATCGGGAACCTTGTCGAGATTCATGAGTCCTTCGGTATGGATGGCTCCGTATTTGAAATGACCGAGATGGCTTTCGAGCGCCAAGGGATTCTGGAACATACCCGCCGGACCGGGCAATGCATATTGCGAAGACCCCAGCGCACCCATGCTGGGGCTGTCGATGCCCATGAGCCGCGCGCCTCGGCTACCCACGTATTCGGCCGCGTCGTAGTTGGGCGCGGGCCATCCGGGAGCGGTCCCCGCCATCGGGTCTATGATCAAGCACTTTCCTTCGGGCAACGGACGGTCGTAGCGGTCGTCATAGCCGCTCCAATACAGCACCGCATCACCGGCACGGATTGGGCGGCGCGTCCGCTCCACGGCTTTTACGCGGTCTACGGTAAACAACGGGCTGACACCTGCCGAAGATTTGTCGAGCATATCGCGTCCATCCACACGAAACACTTCGCCGAGCATCTGCCATACCGGTACTTTATCACCCGTCAACCCGCCCCAGTAATGCGCATTGGGCAAACCGCTGTTTTGCGGGGCCATCATGTGCGCCGGGGTATCGGTCTGTGTAGCCGTATTCTCGTCCAGCAACAACAAGTCGGACGCCCACGGGCCGGGGCCATGCGGAATATAGGGAACAACCAAAGGCGGGTGGTGTAACTGACCACCGGGCCAGTATTGATACCGTTTGATCGAGATGGTGGGTGACAGATCTACCACGTCGGCGGCGGTGACGGTGCGATACTGCGCAGAGGCCGTGTTCGCGAAGATTCCCCACGCCAACATACCGGCCAGCAGGGCAAACGAACCGCGTATCGTCATAAACGGATCCCTTCCGAACGGATAGCTATTTTTATTTGGTTAGGGAAGATGGAAACATAATATGCAGGGTGTTTCTGTAGGATACAAGAATTTTGCACCCTGTCTTCGCAACGTCTTGCATGAACGGTTCATACGCTTCTCGACCTATCCAACACCGGGTCTGAACCCGAACTCGGTCTCAAACGTCTGCCAAATGTCTGCAGGGATAGGGGAAGTCGCGGCGTCAAAGGCTTCTTGTACGTGTTGCATGTTTGAGGGGCCGATCATGACGATGCTGTCCACCGGTGCGGATAGACAAAACTGTATGGCAAGATGACGTATGCTGATGCCATGTTCGCGGCACCAGTGCCAGATACGCTCGGCACGAGGCACTTGACCAGGAAACATCCCGCGTTCGCGTTCGGGGTCGGGTGGTGCGCCGGTAAGAAGTCCCATGCCCTGCGCGCTGGCAAGAATGATCCCCGTGCCTTGTCGCCGTGCCGATGGAAAAATCGTATCTGCGGCAGTTTGGCTGATCAGCGTATAATCCAGAAAAGTCAGCGAGACGTCCGCAATACCGGCGTCGATCACGCGGCAATGCCATTCGTGCGGGCGCGCGCCAAGCCCGACGTTGCGGACGACGCCCTGCGCTTTGAAATCGAGCAACACGTCAAAGGCGCAACCTGGGCGAAGCGGGTCTTCGATGTCGATGGGGTCGTGTACCAGCACCGAATCGAGATAATCGGTGCGTGCCGACTTCAACGTCTGTTCCACGCTCCATCGTGTGGCATCTCCGGAAAAATCCTTTCGTCGGTCGGGATGGGTGCCGATCTTTGCTTGAAGATAATAAGTGCTTCTTGGTCTTCCCGACAACGCTTCGCCCCATTTTTCCTCATGATGCCCGGGATAGGTGTCCAAATAGTTGAACCCCAGATCGAGCGCCAACTGAATTGCCTCTACGATGTCGTCACTGCCGTGCAGAAAAGCGGCGCCGAGCGCCAGCGCCGCCGGCGTCATGCCGGTGCGTCCAAAAGGTCGAACAGGTAATGCGGTCATAATTTCCCCCATAGAGAAGACAATCTAAAATCGACGCTACAACTGTCCCTCCATCCCGTCTCTTGCCGTCAGACTCGCAAGATAGACCGGATCTTGGAAACGCTCGAAACGAAAAGCCGGGGCATAGGCAGGCAGTGGCTCGCCGGTCAGATACCCGGCAACAAGCTCGGCGGCGGCCTGAGCGGCCATCACCCCATAGCCCGACAATGCGGCATTGACATAGATATTCTGTACGGGCAACGGCCCGATCAGGGGACGGTTGTCTTTTGTCTTGCAGTAGTACCCTCCATCGACGAATGTTTCGCCGCCCTTGCCAAAATACGCCGACAGTCGAGGGACCATGACGGTAAGCGCGCGAATGACCGTTTCGGCATAGTGTGGGTTTATGGGCAACGGCCAAACCGGAGAACAGGGGTTCCGGTCGTAAGTCCATACACCGAGTATCGTATCCCGACCGTCTCGATGTCGGGGGCGCAGATGCACACCGGCGGGAAATTTGTCCGTAAGCCATCGTGTATCCTCATGACCGGATAAACGGCGTTTTTCTTCTTCGGTCCACGACAGAAAGACCGGATCGGTCCAGATCAACATAGGGATGTCGGCGGGGATGATCCGGTCGGGATCGGGGAGGATGATTTTGCAATGCAGCTCGTGCGACACGGGTAGCTTTAGCCCCATCAGGAGGCCGGTTTCATGAAATAGGGGGCCGGTGGAAAAAACCAGCGTCCCCGGATACAAAACCGTGCCCGATGCAAAAACTACCCTGTCGAGTCGGTCATTGCGTATGTCGATAGCGTTTACGCAATCCCGGACAAATCGTCCTCCGACCTCCAGAAAGCGATCCAGCATCCAATGTCCCAACGCGCGCGCATCCATCCACCCGCACCGACGGGCGTGCAACATGGCGACGGTCCGGTGGGTGACAAAAGGGAGGTGTTCTGCGATGACGGAGGGATCGAGTACAAGGTCGGCGCCGTCGAGTGAAGACGCCGATGCGTCATAACCGGAGCCGCCGGTGGAATGGATGCGCAACAGACCGGCCCCAAACCCGGATACCGTCTCCGCTTCTCGGCGCATAAGCGGTATACGGTCCGGTTCGCCCGTCAGATAGGCGTATCCCTGGCGGTTCATGGCAAATGCATGACCGCTTTCGAGCGACAGCAGTTCGAGCAGGGTGATGCTGCGTTGCATAAAACGAACCATCGTATCGTCCGGCCCCGGCCACCAGTTCCGGTAGGCTTCCGTACCTTTATCGCTTGTCAGTGTAAGAGGGTCGCGTTCATCGACGAGCAAAACACCGTATATACCGAGACGGACGGCCAGATGAAAAGCGGTGGCGACTCCGGCCATGCCCGCTCCGCATACGAGAATATCAGGAGGGGAAACGCTCATACGTCGAGTAGCAGACGCATTTCGGGTGTAAGACGGGCCGCGGTTGTAGGGCGGAGATATTTTCGCTGGTCGGTCTGTTGAGGGAGATGGCGACGGAGAAACGCCATGTGCATCACCCGGCGAAAGTCTCCGGACCGGTTGAGTGTTCCGCCGTGCCAAGTGTGGGCGTTAAAAACGACTACCGTACCGGCACGTACACTGACGACCATTTCTTCCGGGTGCGGTGCAGTAGGATCTTTCATCGCTTCCGTAGGTTGCATAGCCCACCGATGCGAGCCGGGGACCAGCCGCGTGCCACCGTTTTCTTCGCTCAGATCGTTTAACGCCCAGAGCGAGTTGGCGACAAAATAGTTGCCGTTTTTGAGTTTGCGCCAATCCTCCGGCTCGTCCGATCCCCAGTCCATGTGCAGTGCCTGTAGTCCCTTACCGGGCGTGGCAAACCGGGAATTGAGCGAATGAACCTTGAAATCGGTGGTGAGGATATGGCGGATCGCCGCCAGCAGTCTGGGATGCGTGTAACAGAAGTCGAACATCGGATCCTTGTTGATAAGGTCGGATAGCCGTAGGGAACCTTCTTCCTGATGCACTTCTTTGCCGGCGTTTTCTCCTTCGTCGGCGATAAGCTCCTCAAGCCGCCGGATAAAGGTGGTCGTCTGCTGTGGCAACATCAGGTCGGGCAAAGGCAGATAGCCCTTTTCGTCCAGAAAACGCTTTTCTTCCACAGACAGGGTATCGTCTCTCACCCCAAGACGGTACAGCGCCGTTTCCATGTCCATGCATCTACTCCGCCGCGGGCGGGCGTCGTTTGCCCGTCCGTGTGGCTTGTTCAAAGGCATAAGCCAGTTGCAGAACCCCCATCTCGTCTTGCGGTCGCCCGACGATCTGAAGCCCTACCGGCAGTCCTTCCGGCGTAAAACCGCACGGCACGGCAATCGCAGGCATTCCCGTAACGCTGATATAATAGCACGACCGCATCCAGTCGATATAGGTGTCCATGACGACGCCTTCGATTTCGGTGATATACGGAACCGTAACGTCAAAGGGAGGAACCTGTGTCACGGGAAACACCATAAAGGGATACGTATCCATAAACCGGATCATACGCTGATACAACGCGGTGCGTTTGATCTCGGCCTGTCCTACTTGTAGCGCGTTTAACGCCAACCCTTCCTCGATGTTCCATACGACCGTGTCCTTCATCTGGTTCCGGTGGGTGCGAAACAAGTCGGCGTAGGTCGAGGCAAAAGAAAAAGCGCGCAGCACCTTGAACACTTCGTCCGCTTCGGTAAACGCGGGTTGTGTTTCTTCGACGATACAACCGATCGCTTCGAAGGCCGGTTTGCCCGCTTCCAGCGCCGTCGTCACACGCACATCCACCGGCAGACCACCGAAGTCCTTGCTAAAAGCGATCCGTGTACCGGTAAAGTTGCGTTCCAATGGCTGGAGAAAGTTCGTGCCGGGGTCAGGCAGAGACAGCGGGCATCGGGCGTCCGGACCAGCCATCACGCTGAGCAATAGCGCCACGTCTATTACGGTCCGCGCCATGGGGCCTTCCACGCTTAGATTGCCCCATCCGTTGAGCGCGGGCCAACGCGGCACGCGCCCGGCCGTGGTACGAAATCCCACTACGTTACAAAAACTGGCAGGATTTCTGAGCGACCCGCCCATGTCGCTACCGTCGGCGATGGGAAGCATCCCGCAGGCCAACGCGACCGCCGCGCCACCGCTGGAGCCGCCACAGGTTTTTGTCACATCGTACGGGTTGAGTGTCGCCCCGAAAACCGGGTTGAATGTCTGAGATCCGGCGCCAAATTCGGGTGTATTGGTCTTGCCGATCGTGATGGCGCCGGCCCGCCGCAAACGCTCGACAATCAGCGCATCCTGATCCGGGATAAAATCTCGGTAGATCGGCGATCCCCAAGTGGTCCGAATGCCCCGGGTCACCACCAGGTCTTTGTGAGCCACAGGAAGACCGAACAGCGGTCCCGGTATTTCGCCTTTTGCCAGACGCTGGTCTGCCTGGTCTGCCTGTTTCCTTCCCTCATCGGGAAGATAGGTAACAATAGCGTTGACACGCGGATTGACCCGGTCGATCTGCGCCAGATGCGCATCCATCACCTCGCGTACCGACACGTCTCTTTGCCGGATAAGACGCGACAACTCACCGACGGTCATAAAACAGAGATCGGACATAGGAGAAGAAATGAAGTATGAAGGATAAAAAAACAAACGACAAACAAAACTAACGAATTTTTTTGAGTGTAGCTTTTCTCGGGGCATGTCGTCAACGAAAAAAACGCCTCCGAATAGCGCTTGACTTACCTGTCCGTAATCTTCATCCTTCATCCTTCAAACTTCAAACTTCAAACTTCAAACTTCAAACTTCAAACTTCAAACTTCATGCTCTGGATACAGAAACCCCTTCAGCTTGCGCCTCGGTCACGCGGATATCATCTCATCACGGAAGAGATCCTGCGTCATATACCGGAATTGGGTATGTTCCGGATGGGTCTTGCTCATATTTTCATCTGTCATACGTCGGCGTCGCTGACGATCAACGAAAACGATTCGCCGGATGTCCGAGAAGATTTCGAACGGCAATTCAACCTCATGGTCCCGGAACATGTCTCCCATTATGCGCATACCATCGAAGGACCGGACGACATGCCCGCGCATATCAAGGCATCGCTTTTGGGTAGCGGCGTAACGATTCCGGTTACGGATGGAAGATTCAATCTTGGCGTATGGCAGGGCTTATATCTGTGTGAACACCGCGATCGCGGCGGTTCGCGCCGTCTTATCGTCACTGTATATGGGGAGAAGATGTAACGCATATGGCTTCTTTGACCGAAAAACTGACTATTTTGCTGTCGGAGGCGTTTTCCGTCTCCGGATACGATCCGGGGTACGGGGTGGTGGAGGTTTCGAATCGCCCCGACCTATGCCAGTTTCAGTGCAACGGCGCGCTTTCTGCGGCAAAACGTTATGGAACGAGTCCCCGCCAGATCGCCGAGCGAGTGGTAGCGGCGACAGGCTCGAAGGATATATTCCTGGAAATGGCGCTTGCCGGTCCGGGTTTTATCAACCTGACGCTATCCGACCGTTATCTATCCCAGCATCTCGATGCCGTGTCCGGTGATTCGCGTCTTGGCTGTGATCCGGCGGCCACGCTTTTACGGATCATCGTGGACTATGGCGGCCCCAACGTCGCCAAGCCGCTGCATGTAGGTCACCTCCGCGCGGCCATCATCGGCGAGAGCCTCAAGCGTGTCTGTGGGTTTCTCGGCCACGTCGTATGGGGCGACGTACATTTAGGCGATTGGGGTTTGCAGATGGGGCTTAACATCGTCGAGCTTAAACGCCGTCGCCCCGACCTGCCGTATTTCGACGAGCGCTTTTCCGGGCCGTATCCGGATACTTCTCCTGTGACCATCGCCGATTTGGAGGAAATGTATCCGGCGGTCAGCGAGCGGTCCAAGACCGACCCGGAAACCATGGATGCGGCGCGGCAGGCCACGGCGGATCTGCAAAACGGGCGTCCCGGCTACAGGGCGCTGTGGCGGCATTTTCACGATGTATCGGTTACCGATCTCAACGCCCATTATGCCACGCTCAACATCCATTTCGATCTTTGGCTTGGTGAAAGCGACACACAGGACCGCATCCCCGTTCTTATCGAGCGACTCAAAAAAGAAGGGCATGCCTACGAAAGCGAAGGTGCGCTTGTGGTAGACGTCGCCACGCCGGAAGATACACGGCCCATACCCCCGCTTATGTTGGTCAAGTCGGATGGAGCGGTGTTGTACGGGACGACCGATTTGGCGACCATAGACCAACGCGTGCGGGACTATAGCCCCGATCTTGTGCTATACGTGGTGGACAATAGGCAGAGTGATCATTTTCATCAGGTATTTACCGCCGCTTACAAAACCGGCGTAGCGCCACATCATACGGTACTGGAGCACGACGGTTTCGGCACGATGAACGGTAGGGATGGCAAGCCATTCAAGACGCGCGAAGGCGGCGTCATGAAGCTTAAAGACCTGATTCGCATGGTCACGGACGCCGCGATGGAGCGTATTGCGGAAATCGAATCCGTGCGGGGGTACAGTGAAGCGGAAAAAGCTGAAATTGCCCTACGGGTAGGCGTTTCCGCCCTCAAATATGCCGACCTTATGAACCATCGCACCAAAAACTACATTTTCGACCTGGAGCGTTTTCTTTCTTTCGAAGGACGCACCGGGCCGTATCTGCTCTATACCACCGTTCGGATCAAGTCGATCTTGCGGCGCGCGGCGGAGCGTAACATGACGCCGGGGCCGTTTCTGCCGCCGTCCGGCGATCTGGAACGCGAACTTTCGCTGTGTCTTTCCGAATTTCCCGACACGGTGCGTCTTTCTTTCGAGACGCGCGCGCCCAATCATCTGTGTGATCTTGCGTTCCGGCTTGCTACGATCTACAACCGTTTTTATCACGAACACCATATTCTCAACGAAGAAAACGTGAACCAGCGTGACTCGTGGTTAAGCCTGTCTCGGCTTACCCTGAACGTGTTGGAAAAAACGCTCGATCTGCTCGGCATAGAAACACCGGAGCGCATGTAGACCGATGGTTATTTCCTCGCTTTCGTTATGACTCCCGTTCCCATCCATATCCTTGTGGTGGCGGCGTCCGACTGCCCGGCTGCGGACGCTGTCCAAAGGCTTTTGGACGATACGTCGTTTTCGCGAATTTCCTGTTCGTACGTGCGGGTGTTGACCTTGCATGAGACGTTGCTGAGGCTTAGGGAAGAATTGTTCGATGCCATTTTTCTTTCGCTCGATCTTCCGGAAAGCAAAGGTGTGGATTCGTTCGAAACGATTCACCACCAGATACCCGATATGCCGGTCGTCGCGTTGGTCGAGAAAAACGGGGCATCCGCGGGACTTTCCGCCGTAGAACATGGCGCAGTGGGTTATCTAGTCGGTACTCGTCTTCCTAGACATGTGATCGTCAGCATGTTGCATACGGCCCTTGGTTGGCGTCGGTTGCGTACCGAATACGAAGCGGAGATGCAACAGATTCAGATCGTGGGCAACCGTTTGGAGACCATCATCCACCGGTCGGTAGATGCTATTTTGATCTTGGACAGACAAGGGCGAATTTTGTTTGCCAACCCCTCGGCAGGGCGGCTTTTCCAGCGTACGGTCGCACAGTTGACCGGCTCGAACTTCGAATATCCCGTGGTCGTAGACCAAACGCTGGCGATAGAGCTTGCGCAACCCGGCGGTAGCCAGGCCATTGCGGAAATGCGGGTGGCGACCATCGACTGGGGGGGCGAGCACGCTTATCTGGCGACATTGCGCAATGCAACGGAGCGCAAGCAACTGGAGAACCGCCTGCTCAAGCGCAGAAGATGGAAAGCATTGGCCGTCTGGGGGGGGTGTAGCGCACGATTTTAACAATCTGGTCACCGCTATCCTTGGCTTTACCGAACTGGCGATGCGAAAGTTGCCTCCAAGTCATTCGATATACGGCAACATAGAAGAAATTCGCAAAGCGGGTGTCAGCGCCGCGAATCTGGTTCGTCAACTGTTGGCTTTTTCCCGTCGCCGTCCCGAAACCCCGGTAACGCTCGATCTCAACCGGGTCGTTCTCGATTTGGAAATGATGTTCGGACGTCTGATCGGCGAGGACGTGGTACTCAAAAAGCAACTGGAATCGACGCTAAAGCCTATTTTTATAGAAGCGGGGCAACTCGAACAGGTGTTGCTCAACTTGGTCATCAACGCCAGAGAGGCTATGCCTGCTGGCGGTGTCATCACGCTGGAAACCCGAAATATAACGCTGTATCCGGAGGGGACGGAGCAGCGACTCGGTCTGCCGTCCGGTGAGTATGTGGCGCTGACCGTACACGATACAGGGGGCGGCATTCCGGAAGACGTGAAAACCCGGTTGTTCGAGCCGTTTTTTACGACAAACCCTTTTGGAGAAGGTGCGGGGTTTGGTTTGGCAACGTGTTACGCCATCGTTCGGCAAAACAGCGGATACATTGCTGTGGACAGCACCGTAGGTGCGGGTTCTTCGTTTCACGTCTATCTACCCGTGGTCCAACGTGAGATTCACCCCGACGGACACGCTGTCTCAGTCGAACCTCTGCCCGCCGGAAACGAGCACATCCTCTTGGTAGAAGACGATCCTGGCGTGCGGACGCTTGCAGTTCAAACGCTCCTTATGCAAGGCTATACCGTTCTCGAAGACCCGTCCGCCATGGAAGCCATCCTGATGCTGTATCAGAATCGCGGGAAGATCGATATGCTGGTTACCGACATCATCATGCCCCAAATGAGCGGGAAAGCGCTGGCGGACGTACTTCGTGCGGACTACCCGCAGTTGAAGGTTTTGTTTATGACCGGATATTCACCGGAAACGGTCGCGCTTCACGGTGTGGATTCCGCTTCCATGGACATTCTTTCCAAACCGTTTGCCCCACAGACCTTACTGGCCTCAGTTCGTCGTATGCTGGACGGCGAACGTCCGGAGACTCGCCTGTGAATCAAACCCTTTCCACCGCAACCCTCAAGACCGGAGAACGACTCGAAATTCGCGTCGTGCTGGCCCCGGACGCGGAGTTAGAGCCGCTTGTCAAACCGTTTCTCGGTCACAAACCTTCGAGCTATATATGGCACATGGAGGCGGCGTTCGAACCGGGTCGTATCGACGATCTCGAAACCCGGTTTTATCTCGGTCTGCTTGGTGGTCGTCCCATTGCCAACGTCATGACGGTCGAATACAAGGGGATCGGTATTCTGGGGCATGTATACACGCTTCCGGAACATCGCCGCAAAGGAGCGTGCGCGCTTGTAATGGCCGAACAGATGGAGGATTTTCGCCGTCGAGGAGGTCGTTTTCTGACGCTTGGAACCGGCTACGACACCCCCCCATACCGGATATATCGTAATTTCGGATTCCAAAGCGTAACACCGGAGTCCGGGTTCATGAAATACGAGACGGCACAGGGGTTCGAATCGGCGTTTTTCGAAACCACGGCCACGACGATTTTGTCGCCGCAATGGAAGGATTGGCCGGTCGTCAATATGCTGTGCGCGCAACCGGGTGAGACATTTGTTCGAAGCGTCGCCGCCGAACTCTTTGGGCCGCGCAACTTCGAAGGTGGCTATATAACGCTGCTTCGCCGTTTTTTCGAGACACCTGCGTGTCAGGCGCGTCTGCTACATACCGATCGGGGCGCTGTCGCCGGGGTTGCCACACTGCTGCCGGATGCACGCTGGCATTACGATACCCTTATCCTCGATCTGTTCGTACATCCCAACTTTACGGCGTACGCGCATCCGCTTTTGCAAGCTATGGCCTTGCCGGGCGATCGGAAAATCCAGTGTCACACCGAAGAGGATACCGCGTGGAAAATCGCCGTCCTTCTCGAAGAGGGGTTCGAACACGAAGCGACCTTTAGGGGTCAGATAAATGCGAACGGTCGGGAAGTCGATGTGGAGGTATACGAACGGCGGGGATAACGGAACTGCGGGACAGCGACACCTTACTGCCGCGCGGAAAGCGCCTGTAGACATCGGTCGTGGATGCCGCCAAACCCGCCGTTGCTCATAAATACGATACGATCACCGGGGCGGCTTTGTTTGGCCAGCAGGGCGACGATGGCGTCTATGTCCGGCGGAGCATCCACGAGTTTACCACGTCCCGCCAACCTAGTGACCAAGTCTTCCACCGAAAACCGATTTTCTTCCGGAGCCTTGTAGGCGTTGAACACGGGCGCGATTACCACGCGGTCGGCGTCGTCAAAGGCGGCGACAAAGGCGTCTTGAAACACCCGACGAATCGACGTCGCGGAACGAGGTTCGTATACAGCCCACAGCCGGTCCTTAGGAAACGCAGCGCGCAACCCCTTTAGCGTGACGGACACGGCGGTGGGGTGATGTGCAAAATCGTCGTACACCGTAACCCCGCCCGCCTCCCCTTTTACTTCCAAACGGCGCTTTACCCCTGGAAACGTTTGCAACGCCTCGCCGACCGTTTTTAGGTCCACCCCTGCCTGTCGCGTCGCAACGATAGCGGCGAGCACATTTTGGATGTTGTGTATCCCGTATAGCGGAACGCGCATCTCGTCTATCTCGTTATCGTTCTCGCAGAGCGTAAACGAGGTTCCTGTCGGCGATACGGTTACCTTGCGCGCTGACCAGCGTGCGTCCGGGGCGTTGCCAAAGGTCTGCACAGGTGTATGGGCATGACCGAGCAATGCCCGCACGCGCGCATCGTCCGCCGATCCTGCAATCAGGCCGTTGCGCGGAACCAGATTGATAAAACGTCGAAAAGCAAGCACGATCTGGTCCACGTCGTCGTAGATATCGGCGTGGTCGTATTCGATATTGTTGATAACGGCGATGTGGGGCAGATAGTGAAGAAATTTTGCCCGTTTGTCAAAAAACGCGCTGTCGTATTCGTCCCCTTCGAGCAAAAAGTATTTTCCCGCGCCCAGCCGCGCACCGGTTTCCCAACCGACCGGTATGCCGCCGATGATATAACTCGGATCGAAACCTGCTTCACGGAGTACGTGCGCAATCAGGGAGGTGGTGGTGGTTTTGCCGTGGGTTCCCGTAACAACGATGGGATGCCGGTCCCAGAGAAAAAAGTCTTTGAGTGCTTCCGGCATGGACAGATAGCGCATCCTGCGTTCCAGCACGGTCTCGGCTTCCGGGTTGCCACGCGACACGGCATTGCCGATGACGACAAGGTCGGGTGCGGGGTCCAGATGCGCGGCATCGAACCCTTGATAGACGGGGATTTGCTGCATGGCCAGCATGGTGCTGATGGGAGGATATACATCGCGGTCGCTTCCGGTAACCCGATGTCCGAGCGATTTGAGCATGACGGCTAATGCCCCCATACCGGTTCCGCAGATGGCAATTATGTGGATATGAAGCGGTGAGGGCATCGTTATGGGCGGGGGATATGCCGGTGCGAGAGTTCGCGTATTTTTCGGCGAATGGCGTCATTCTGGAAATAGTCGGGGTATTGGACAATCGCCGTTTCGTATTCGGCGATCGCGCCGGGGATGTCACCGAGTCTTGTTTCATAGAGTTCGGCGATACGCCGATGGGTGTCGGGCGCATATTGGCTGGCCGGATACCGCTGGATCAGGTCACGGTATGCGGCTATGGCCTCATAGGGTTTTCCGAGTTCGTCAAACAGCGATCCGATTTCCAGAATCACCATATCGCCTACGGCGGTTTCGGGAAATTGGCTGAGCAGGGATTTAAACCCGTCGAGTGCTTCCTGTGGTTTGAATTGTCTGCGCAGCAACACGGCCTGTACATAGGCATGGGTCGCTTCGTTGCCGTCCTGTTTTATTTCGGAGAGAAGAAGGGACCAGCGAAGCGCGTCGTTGGCGTATCGGCTGTTGGGAAAGGCTTCGGCAACGGCAGTAAATTGCTTGACCGCCTCATCGATTTGTTCGCGGAACAGTTCCATTTCGGCAAGATGAAACCGGGCGCGGGCTTGCGCCGAAGGCTCGGTCAATCCGGTTCCCGGATCGAGAATACGATTGTATTGGTCGATGGCATCTCGGACGCTGTTACGGGCGACGTGACAGTCGGCGATACGAAACAAGGCGGCCTCGCGGAATGTCGTACGGGGCGCGGTGGTCAGGAGACCGCGAAAACCGTTTAACGCGATCTGTGGGTTGTGCCGAAAGACCAGTTCGAGCTCGGCCAAATAAAACTGCGCTTCTTCGTTTTCGCGGGATCGGGAAAAACGCATGCCGATCTCTCGATACACCGCCGCGGCCTCTTCCATCCTTCCGGTTTCCTGATACATGCGGGCCAGATAAAGACTGGCCTGCGGCTGAACCGTGTTGGGTAGGGAGGGATTACGAAGCATGGTGCAGGCTTCGGCGGCTTCGGTATAGTAGCCGTCGTCTGCGGCGCGTCGGACAAATTCGAGCAGAAGTGTCCCTTTTGCGTCGTCCGCTTGATCCGCCTTGCGGTAGAAGGCAAGGGCATCGGTAGGTTTTTCCTGACGAAAGTAAAAATTTCCGACAAGCCGATGGATATCCTTGCGGTTCGCATAGACGGACGCGGCAGCCAGCAGGGCCTGTTCGACGGTTTCGGGCGTCCGGATATAGGTCAGTGCATCGATGTGGTCGTCTATTACGGCAAACCGGTCGGGTTGTGCGTTGAGAAGACGGGTGTATTCGCTTACGGCTCCGGGGATGTCGGACAGGGTGGTATGGAGACCGGCAAGCGCTTCGGCGAAAACGTCCGGTTTACCGATGGCGCGGCGTCCTTCGGTGTACGTACGGATGGCATCCTGATACTGTCCGTACGTGGTGTAGAGTGCTGCCACCATACGAAGCGTGCCCTCCTCCTCCGGATTGCGCGCCACGATCTCCTGAAGCTGGGCGCTTGCCTCGTCGGTGCGTTTTGCCTGAAAAAGCGTCTCGGCCATTTGGCGGCGAAAAACCGTGTTGTTTGTAGAGCGGCGTACTTGTTCACCCAACAGGGCGATGGCGCGGTCATAGCGCTGTGTCTGGATATAGAGCCTCGGAAGCGCATTGAGGGCCTGCGCCTGTGTCGGAGATTTCTGAAGCGCGCGTTCGTATAGGATGATCGCCTGTTCGATTCGACCGGTCTGTTCTAGTTTTCGGGCTTGGGCCGCATCCTCTTCCGGTGTGGAACGCTGGCTGAACGGAGAAGGAACCGACACCCCGGCCCCCGGTATCTGGCCGGGGACGGAGCGGGTTTGACCGTAGGAGACGGAGACGTAAAACATCACGGTGATCAGCAAACCGGAAACGCGGATCATGGCTGGCGTTGCTCGCGGGGTGTATCGGACAGCGAGCGGAAATAAGCTCGGATGAGTGCTTCGTATTCAGGAGGGTAGGTTCCGTCGCGCATACTGCGCAACAGATCGTCCCGTAGCATCTTTTCGAAACCCGTCAGACTCGAGGGCAACGCCGCCGGGGAAAGCTGCGGCAAGTCGTCCCCGCCGGGTGTGGCCATGCGTTTTTCGTCGAAATCGCGCTCCCGCATCGACCGCGAGGCGTCGAGAAGCCGAGACAGGATGCGCTGTTGACGCTGGACCAGTTCGGGGTCCACCTGCTGTTGTTGAAGTTCGTGTATGGTTTCTTTCATCTCGCGTTCGACTTCGCTGAGCCGTTTCATGATCTGCGATTCTTCGCGGTGTTCGCGTTGCATCTGTTCGAGGTTTTTGCGCAATGCTTCTTGCTGTGCCGCTAACCGGGCGATTTGTGCCCGTTCCTGCATACTCATTTTTTTGCCCGACTGCTGCCCTTCCGCCATTTGGCTCAACTGGTCGTTGATACCCGACTGTTGCTGTGCCATGCTCTGGAGTTGTTGAAGCATCTCCATCATGCCGGACGCCCCCCCGGAGGCGTTCATATCGTTCATCGCCTGCTGGAGCGCCATAACCGACTGGTTGAGCGCTTCCATCGCGTCGGTCTGTCGGGCTGCGGCGTTGTCCCGGTTTCGCTGGGCAAGATCGTTGCTGGCGCTCTGCATGCGGGTGAGCGTTTCTCCGAGCGCCCGCCCGATGTCGGAGGAGATAAAAAAACTCTTTTGCGCTGTCGCCACTAACTGATCCGCCACACCGGAGGCGCCTTTCTGAAGCCCTTGCTGATCTTCCGCCATATCCTGCATGCGGGCGTTGCGGCCCCCCGGACCGGTGGTCCGGTCTCGCAGCGACTCCTGATCGAGCGACAGCTTGAGCAGTTGGCGCATCGCCTGCCGCATCTCCTCGGCAATCTGTTCACGCTGCTGTGACTCCATCTGCTCCTGAAGCTGCTGAAGTTGCTGGGCCGTCTGCGCCAGACTCTCCGAAACCTGTTGTTGACCCTGCGAAGCAGGCGTCATCTGACCGACCGACAATTGCTGGCCGATGCGGTTCATACGCTCCGAAAGCCCCTGTCTTTGCACGGACCGGGCTACATCCCGCATCCCTTCCGCCGGCGTATTCTCGATCTGCTCCATTTTATCCGCAAGGTCTTCGATGTCTTTCTGCAACGCTTGGGCATCCTTGCTCAACTCACCCTGTTTTTTGGAAAGTTCTTCCTTTGCCTGCTCCGAAGGGTTCCGGGAAGCCTCTTGCGTAGCATACTGCAACTCCTCCTGGCGTTTAAGCAATTCCTCGGTTTTCCGGATCGCCGCCAGCATCTCCTGTTCGGTTTGCATACGTTTTAGTATCGAAAGACTACGCTCCAGTCGTTTCATAAACTCTTCTTGTTCGAGTTCGAAATCCTTCATCGACTCTTTCAACTGTTGCGAATCCAGCTTTTTCATCGCCTCGCGTACGTCTTTCAATGCCTTCATAAGTTCCGGCGTGGCGATCTCCTTGAACAGTTCTCGGAGTTGATTCATCTTTTCGATTAACTCCATGCTCTGCATGTCCTGCTCGCTCAACTGCTCCATCGCTTTTTCCAGAGTTTCGGCGGCATCGAGGACCTCTTGAGCCATCTGTTCCTGTTGAGACAGCAACGTCTCGATTTCCTTCTTTTTCTCCCACGACATCTCGCGTTTTTCTTCCGGGTTGCCGGTTTGTTCCTGTTCGGCCAGTTCTCGGTTGAGTTCTCGGAGTTTTTCCTGCGCCTCCTCCTGCGTCCTAAGCATCTCCTCCAGATCGTCTACCTGTGCCTGCTGGGTGTTCTCCAACTGTTCGTAGATTTCCACGATAGAAGGAACCCGGACGGTATAGGTCTGGCTGACGCTTCGTTTGGGACCGGAGACGGCATCGTTGTCAAAGAGTTCGACATAATAGGTGACCACGTCTTCGGGGAACAAACCGAGACCGGACAAATCCCACACATAGGGAACCGAAAAGGTCGTACTTCTCATCTCGATGGGGATAAACTTTTTCGACGTTTCTCCTTCCGTCCCTTTCTGATAGACGAGATTCATCGCGGAGAAGCCAAAATCATCCACTCCGGCGACGTTCATGGCGACCATAATGTTTTCGGTCAACTGGGTGTCTCTTCCGGGCGCAACGATCATGACGTCCGGGTATCGGTCTTCCTGTGCAGTAATTCGATACACGGGCGGATCGGGGTTGGCGCGCCCTTCCCTGTTTTGGAGGATGATGCGATAGGGGGTATCGTGTAGTACCGGGAGGTTGGCCTGGGCTTTTGTTCCTGCCACGACCATCGGCAAACTTTCCTGCTCGTCGAATTCGATACGGGCAAGCGACAACGATTGTGTGGCTTCCACTTCGATACGAACGCGCGTTCCCTTGACAGCCAAGATGTCTCCGTTGCCGTCGGCGGTGGTTTTGGCCGGATATTGGTACGAAAGACCGAGCGCGGCGATATCCGGGTGGTCGATGACGGAAATCCGGTATGACCGGCTCTCTGCGTCTCCCGCCTTTACTACGTATTCGGTCGAAGCGGTCAGATCGTGGAGCGTTGCGGAGAATGCCGTCGGCGACAGACGGGCAAGTTCGACGGTTTTCCACGGTTTTCCGGCGACCGACAACTCGGCGACCGCCGTTTCGGGGATTTCGCCCGACACCTCGGCGGTAAAGGTGACGGGTGCACCGGCGGCGATTTCCATATCACCCGGAGAAACGCTCAACCGTGTGCGACTGGGGACGGGAAAATCCGTCAGCGGATGCGAAAGACGGTACAGGGAAGCGGAAAGGGGGGTATAAAGACCGGCAAAAACGACGGAAACAGCCAACAGAGGGATGGCAAACGTTTTTCCGGCCTGACGTATGCGTATTCGATCGTCTGCCGCCGTAAAGTCCACATGCCGGGTAGCATGGACATTTTCGGCGATGGCGGCATCGAGCAGAGCGGCGGAGTAAGGTTGCGCGCCCTTCTCGTGCTGTCGCCACAGTTGAAGCAGTAAGGTGGTCCGGTCGTTGAGTTCCGGAAACCGGCGGTCTACCCGGTGGGCCAGCATGTCGTCGGGAGGAGGACGCAAAAGGGGCAGACCACAACGCCAGACGAAAAGCGCTCCCACGACGGTAAGCGCCGATACGGCAAGGAAGGTTCTACCGGGCGGTCTAAACCAGAACAGCGCCTCCATACCGCTGGTCAGGGCCAGCAAAACGACCGCTGCCGCGACACAGAGCAAAACCCCCTGCACGACGGCTACCGATCGATCTTTTCTGCGAAGCGACTCCAGACGCGCCCGAAATTCGGTCCGAGCTACTCCTGAAGATACCGATGGAGGCACAAAAACCTCTCGCCCGGAAAAAATCCGGCCGTATCCTAACTACCGGATTTTGTGATTGACCAACATCGTGTGCGCATCGAACAGTTGTATGGCCTGCTGAAGTTGTATATCGCCTTCAGCGGCCACCCGGTTGGCCTGCTCGTCGCTCCAGAGGTTGCGCGCGATAGATCGCTTGATCTGGAGCTTTATCACATCCACATCATCCGAAAATTCCTGATCGGTAAAGACGATACCCTGCTTTTTGATTTGTGTTTTAAAATTCTTCAGCATGGCGTCGTCCACCTCGAAGGTATTCAGAAAAGCGTTGAAATCCGTTTTGAGTTTCTGATGGTTCGGGCCGTATTCGTTGGCATAGGCAAAACAGGCGCGGTCAAACGCCGTCCAGCTTTTGAATTTGCCGATGATCAGTGGGTATTGGCGTTTAGGCAATTTGATCTGCACATCGGGCGCAATACCGCCACCGCCGTATATCTTGCGCCCTCCGGATGTTTTGAACGCGGGTTGCGTCTCGGTATTTTCCGGCTCTTCCGGCGTATCCGCTATAGGCGCAACGCCATCCTCTTCAAAAGCCTCCTCCACATAGTCCTGATACGACTTGTTGTTGTATTCTCGCTGGATC
>VGJU01000057.1 GCA_016867335.1 Candidatus Zixiibacteriota bacterium
GGTGTCGCAATGGCTTACATCGACAGCAGGCTGAATCCGGGAGAATCCATCATGATGCAGGCAAAGCTGCACCCTTTTTACGTGTTTCGCTTGCCCGTCGCGTTCTTCCTTTTAACATGGCCGTTCCTGGTAATACCAGATACAAGGGCTCTGTGGGCAGTATTGATCGTGTTTGTAACGCTTATTCGCTGGCTTGGGGCCCGGACAACTGAATACGTGGTGACAAACCAGCGCGTGATCCGCAAGGTGGGGATACTCTCTGCATCGCAAGTGGAGATTACGCGCCAAAAAATCGAAGGGGTATCTGTGAAACAAAGCCTAACCGGACGAATTGTTGGCGCGGGGACGGTTGTGGTATCGGGGACCGGCGGGGCGAAGGTCGAATTTTCCCATATCCGAAACCCTGAAGCATTGCGACTGGCTGTGCAATCTGAGGCGTAATGCAGGATCGGACACAAAAGAACGGTGACGGGATACAGGGATGCCAGGTATTTCGCATAGAACAGGCAGGGCACTAACGGACCGCCAGCGGGCGTTTGTGGAGTTTATCCGCCGGTACGTCCAGTCGAATGGTTTTTCGCCGTCGTACCGGGAGATTGCCGAGGGTATGCAGGTGTCACTTCGCTACATCCACCAGGTGGTTACTGTGCTTGAACACAAAGGGGCGCTGGATAGAAGACCCGGCCAGCCCAGAACCTTGCGGGTGGTGTGATGGCCGGACGATCGCTGCCCGTACGCTGGCTCGACAAGGCAGAGGCGGCCATATATCTGGGCGTGTCCATACACACGCTCAATGAGTATATCACCCATCGCCGGATCCCGCACCACAAGATGCCGGGATCGATCTTCGTGCGGTTCGACATCCACGAACTGGATGACTGGATCGCCTCCGGCAGAATCCGGACGGCGTCCGAAGAACTGCACGAACTGAAAAGAAGGGGTGACGGTGGCCTGTCTAAGGAGGCGTCGTGAACGTGGTGGCAGGTTCCAGCTTGACTACTCGGAGCCGGACGGAAGGCGCCGGCGTATCGACACTGGCACGACCGATGAGGTTGTAGCCCGGTTGTGGCTCGCCGAGGCGGAAAGACGAGAGTCGTTGGCCCGGCTTGGCATAATAGAGACCGTGGGGCTTCTTACGGTTCGGGACGTGCTCGGCGAGACCGTGCCGGGGAAAACAGACAGCACCCTGTCGGCATACCGCGCTACCTACCTGGACCGGTGCAAACACGACATGGAGATGGCCGACTCCACACTCAGCTTGATCGGCAACGCCTTTGACTCATTTTCTCGCACGGTAGGCGATATGAAACTGCGGCAGATAACAGACGAGCATGTGCGCGCATGGAAGCGAGGGGCCCGCGTGTCAAAGACGTCGCTATCGATCTACCAGCGGGCGCTAAGGGCCGCGTTTGCCAGGGCCGTTAAGTGGAAGTTTCTCGACTCCAACCCCTTTGCCGGCGTCGAGGTGCCAAAACAGGAATCGCACCGACAGGCGATGACGCCTTTGGAGGTCCGGATTCTGCTGGAGAGCGTAAAGGACGAGAACTACCGGCTCTTCTTGCAATTTCTGCTTTACACGGGCTGCCGGAGGGGCGAGATTTTGAATGTGAAGGGTATCGATATTGATACCGATCGGTGGGTACTCAGTGTTTTGGCAGTCAAGACCGGAAGACGCCTGATGCTCCCTATCGCAAAGGAGCTTGCCCGGATACTGGAGGGCGTGCCGCTTCCGGAGGGTTTCTTGTTCGCCTCTGAGGTGAAGCCGGGGCAAACTTTAAACAAGAGCTGGGTAACGCACCGGTTCAAAAAGGAGTTGGAGCGGGCCGGGCTTCCGGGTCACTATTCGCTTCACTCCCTGCGGCACACCTTCGCCACGCATTTAAGGGCAAAGGGTATCCCGCGGGACATCGTCTCTGCGCTCATGGGCCACCAGTCCGCCGAGACGACAGCGGTGTACGACCATACCGCAGCGCTTCATTTCAGGCAATTCGTGGACCAGCTAACCTTTGGGGAGTGACAGGGTTATGTCACCAGTTTGTCACCATAGCAGGAAAGGGGTTATACCCAAATCCCGCAACCCCTTGTCTTCCAAAGTCGGGGTGGAGGGATTCGAACCCCCGACCCCCTGCTCCCAAAGCAGGTGCGCTAACCGGACTGCGCTACACCCCGTGACATCCCTTCAAGGTATCATCCGTTGAAGCGCCGTGTCAAGCGAGATTTCCGCCAAACCCCCACACTTCCGACCTTTCAGCTTTTTCGCCGCGCCGACGGCCACCGGACGCTGGGAAGCGTTTCGTTTCTGCTTCCCATCCGATTGACACCTCGGCCCGATACACTCCGCACCGCCCTCTCGATCTTGACGCCGCCCTTGTCTTTCCGTATGTTGATGCCTGCCGGGTCTGTCTCCGCCGGCCCGATTACCGCCACAGGAAGGGTGCTCCCTTCTTGCTCCCTTTTCAACGTTTGTGCTGAGGTTTCATGAGTTCGTCTCCCGAAGAATCTTCCGTCTCCCTGCTCGACTATCTCTATGTCTGGCTGAAATGGCGACGTTTTATCGTAGGGACGACAGGAACGAGCGCCGTGCTGGCCGTCGCCGTCAGCCTGATCATTACCCCAACCTATTTAGCGACAACGACCGTGCTTCCACCCAAGCCGGAAACACCCGTTTCAGGGGGTGGGACAGGGCTTTCCTCTTTTGCCGCGACACTCGATCTGATCGGGCTGGGAAAAGATGACGAGGTAGACACGTATCTTGTCATTCTCGAAAGTCGGCGGGTGCGGGAAGCCACAATCCGCGTCTTCGATCTCCAGCGGTATTATGAAAAAGAAACGGTGGACGAAACGCTGAAATCCTTGGATGCCGATCTCGATATCGAAGTCACCAAAGAAAAGACGCTGATCCTCAGCATGATCCATGAAGACAGCATCCGCGCCGCACAGATCGCCAACTTTATGATCGACGAACTGGATCGCATCAATAAGACGTTGGTCAACGAGCAGGCACGTAACAACCGACTGTTTATAGAACGCCGATTGGGGGAGACACGCGAACAGTTGGCTGCGTCCGAGGAAGCGCTCAAAGACTATCAAGAGGAGCACCGGACGCTGGGACTGTCGGAGGAAAATCGGGCCGCGCTGATGGCAGGCGCGCAACTCGAAGCAAGCGTAATGTCGATGGAAGTGCAAGCCGAGGCGCTACGAAAAATGCTTGGCCCTACGCACCCGTACGTGGCACAGATGATCGGTCAGATCGACGTGGGTAAACGTCGTCTGTCGGAACTGCCCACGGTCGGGCTGGAACTGGCTCGCTTGTTCCGTGAGGTGGAAATACAGACTAGACTTCTTGCTTTTCTGCTCCCACAATACGAACAGGCGCGTATCCAAGAGGCACGCGACACGCCTACCGTACAGATCATCGACCGGGCCGTACCCCCCCAACGCAAATACGCTCCCAAACGGCTGTTTATCGTCGGGGGCGCCTGTCTGACCGGTCTGCTGGTGGGACTTTTTCTCTCGCTGGCGCTGGAATCGCTTGCCCGGTCGCGTACGGAACGGACTCCCTCCGGTCTCAAAGTGGAAAAACTCCTTCAGGAATGGCGCGTCTTCAGAGGCGGTCGTCCTCGGTAAACCCGTGTTTTCCGGCTCGGCGGTCCATGCCATGCGTTTTCTTCTTCCTGTTTCTTCCTCTCCCTTGCCCTTGTCGCCCGGCGTCGCCGGAACGTTCTTCGCCGTCGGATGTGTCTTGTCCGTCGCTGTCGGCGTCGAACCCTTGATCGTCGGCGGAGGGTTGCTGGCCTCCGGTCTGCTGGTCTGGTGTTTTGGCTCGCCGCTTGGAGGGCTTACGCTTACCCTGAGCGCGTCGGCGCTGTTTATCCGCAGCACGGAAGATATCACGCTTGGAGAAGTCGCCTGTGTGGCGCTTTTCGGGACCGCCGTCGCCGGGTGGACCGCCCGCCGAATCACCGCCCGTCAGCCACTCGCCGAAACGGAAACAGACCGGCTTCTTGCGTGGTTTCTGGCGCTGTGTCTGTTCTCCTTGATTCCCGCCCTGCTATATGGAAACGACCTGCTCAAGTGGTTGCGAGAATTGGTTCCGTTTCTTCTTTTGCTGGCGTATTTCCCGGTAGCTTTGTCGCTACGGCGTGTTTCCGAAATACGCGTGCTTTGTCTTGCCTATGCCGTCCTGTGTATCTCGGTGGGTGTCGTAAACCTGTACGAGTATGTACAGAACATAACCGATACCCGGTTTTTGTGGGAGTTGCTCGCAGGCCGCCGTTCTTCAGGCGAACCGCTGTATTTCAGCACGCTGGTCGGGGTCGTTTTGCTGACCATCTGCCGGAGACCGTCAGGGTGGAAGCTATGGGCCGGGTTGGCGCTGACGGGGTTTTGCGTTGCCGTGCTGGCCGTCACCTTTTCCAGAGGGTATTGGGTCGCCTCGGTTTTGGCGTTGGCCGTCGCCTTTGTCTGGATGACGCCGACCATGAGGTGGCGGGTGATCAGGACGGGGACGTTGATCATAGCGGTTATGGCGGCGGGTGTCCTGCTGTTTATGGATCGTTTGATGTATGATATTTTCGAGGCGCTGGGAGACCGTGCCGGCACGCTTTTTATCGGCACGCTCGACCTGTCCGTCAAAAATCGACTGGCCGAATCTGCTGCCGTGACGGATCTTATAGCCGCCAACCCGCTTTGGGGATACGGACTTGGCGTCTTCTACCATTACCGTCCGCTGATTCCTTACGATATTCCTACCTGGTACATACACAACGCGTATCTGTATTTGTGGCTGAAAATCGGACTTGCCGGGTTGGTCGTGTTTCTTCTATGGTACGGTCGTATCGTGGTCCACAGCTATCGGGTCTATCGTTTCACCACAGACCCGTTTCTAAAGCCGCTGGCGCTTGCCATACACGCTGTTCTCATCGCCATGATCCCTCTGTCGTTCACCTCTCCTCAATTTATCCAGAAAGATTCGTTGTTGTTTGTCGCTTTCGGAGCCGCCATCGTCGAACGGCTATACCGGACCGGCGGGCGCTTGCCGTCGTCGGAGACGTAGGTGTCAGGCGATCCGCAGACACAGGCGATCCGCAATGCACTGACCGTTTTTGTCGGACAACTCGTCGGCCGTCTCCTCGATTTGTGGGCCGTTTTACTGGTCGCCCGACATTTCGGAGAAGCGGGCTACGGTCGGTTTTCGTTTGCTTTTGCCTGTGTCGGTTATTTTGCCGTTGTCACGGAGATGGGGTTTCACATGGTTTTTGTACGCGAACAGGCACGCCATCCTCAGCGCGTGTCCGACCTGCTCGCGGCCATGCTCGCCGTGCGTCTTGTGCTGTCCGCCGTATGCGCCACGCTTTCCGCTGTCTTTGTCTTGCTGCCCGGCTACCCGGAAGAAACCGTCTATCTGGTATGGCTGCTACTCCCCGCGCTGGTGGTATCTTCCAAAATGCCGTCGATTCGTCAGGTGTACGAGCAGGTGTTTCAGGCAAGACTTCTGATGCAGATTCCCATGACCGTTCGTCTGCTCGAAAGTCTTTTGCTGGTCGGTCTTCTCTACGCTTTTTTGCGTCCCGGGATCTCGCTACCGATGGTCATGGCGCTGTATATGATCGGCTTTGTACCGGGAACGCTGTTTGTCATGGGGTGGTCGCGTCGTTTGGTTCGCCCGGCAGCCCGGATCGACCCCGCGCTGATTCGACATCTTTTCGCTCAGGCACTGCCGCTTATTCTACTGGCCGTTTTTGCCGTGTTTGCAGGCCGCATCGACGTCCTGCTTTTGTCGTTCTGGCGTGACGACGCGGAAATCGGGTATTATTCGGCGGCCTATCGGCTGACCGAAGCCTTGCGTATTTTCCCCACCGCCGTACTGATGTCGCTTTTTCCGTTGGTATCCCGCGCGGCGGTAGAGCGACCCGATGCGGTGAAGGGGTTGCTGGATAGAAGCATAAAACCGCTTCTGATTCTCCTTATTCCTGTGTGTGTTGTGACAACCTGTGCCGCCGACGCTATAGTTGAACTTTTGTATACCGAGACATATATTCCGGCTGGGCGTTCTCTATCAACGCTTGTGTGGGGCGAAATCGCGGCGGTGTTCAATTTGCTGATCGGCCAGACCCTGATCGCGCTGGACCGTCGGTGTATGGCCATCGGCATCGCTTTTTTGCAGTTGGTTATCAATGTCGTTCTAAATACGGTGTTGATACCATCCGCCGGACACGCAGGAGCCGCCGTAGCTTCCGTGATGACCGGGACGGTGGGTATGATCGTATATAGCCTCACCCTTCGCCGTATCACAGGATGGAGTGTGGAGGGGATCCTCAAACCCCTGCTCCCTGCGACCGCGGTGATAGGAATAACCGGCTATGCCCTAAGTAATGCGTCGCCAGTGATAGCCGGTGTGGTATGCGTCGTCGTGTACACGTTTGCGTTGTTTGCCTCACGCGGCGTCACTCGCGCGGATGTCGAGCCGTTCCGGGAGGCGCTGTCAGGGAAGTAGCCCGCCTATGCTACTAAACATCGTTATCGTCTCCTATAACGTGCGCAACCCTCTATCCGCGTCTCTCGACGCCATAACCCCTCTGGTGCGGGACGGTGTGGCAGACTTGTGGGTCGTAGACAACGCCTCCAGGGATGACAGCGCAGACTGGATCGCCGATCGATATCCGGAGGCGCATCTGATCCGGAACACGCGGAACAGAGGGTTTGCCGCTGCCGCCAATCAAGGCATTGCGGCATCGTCGGGCGAGTTTGCCCTTCTGCTCAACCCTGATCTTGTCGTCACATCGTCGACAGTCCGCGATATGTTAGCGTTTATGGACCAACATCCGTCGTGCGGTATTGCCGGCGCTCGGCTGATCCATCCCGACGGCGCTCCACAGATTTCCGCGCATGCCTTTCCCTCGCCGGGTCGCTGGATGGCCGAAAGCTTATTCCCAAACAGAGCCGTCCGGCGACCGCCTGTGTCTGGCCCTGTGCGTGTGGATGCCGTGCCGGGAGCCTGTATGATGGTGCGAAGACAAATGGTTGAGGAAACAGGTCTGCTCGATGAACGGTTTTTTTTGTATTCGGAAGATGTGGACTGGTGTCTGCGCGCCTGCCGTGCGGGGTGGGAGGTGTATCTGCTCCCCGACATCAAGGCGATCCACCATCTCTCGCAAAGCTCCGCAGACCGCCCGGACGCCGGTTTTGTGGCGCTGTACCACAGCCGAGACATCTACATGAGAAAGCATTTTTCCGTATGGAATCGGTATATGGGGCACATTGCGCTGTTTGTCGGAGTCGTTCTGCGCACCTCGCTGTGGGGTGTTTGGCGTCTGTTGCCCGGCGGAAGAAACACGGAGGCCACCGGCAAATTTGCCCAAAACCGGGAGACGTTGCGCTGGTATCTCGGTGGAAGGCCCGCCCCGTGTTACCTTGATGCGCCCCCCCCTTTCCATACACCCTCATAGACACCCATGCGCATCCTTCAGATCGTTCCACAGTTACCGTACCCGCCGGACACAGGTGGGCGAACGGCCAATTTTCACGTACTCAAATATCTTTCGCGTCGTCATACTATGACGCTGGTTTCCTTTGTCACACCGGAGTCCGAACCCCACGTTCCCGCGCTCGCCCCATACTGCGACCGGATCGTTACGGTTCCGCACCGGGCGGAATACGTCAAACGGGACATGCTGCTCAATCTTTTCTCTTCCACGCCCTATACGATGGCAAAATTCCGTTTGGAGACAATGTGGGAGACGATACGAGAAATCGCCGGTTCAGGGTCGGTCGATTTGGCGCATATCGATCAACTTCACATGGCGCATTATGTCGGCGCGCTTCCGGCAGGGTTACCTGTCGCGCTTCGTCAGCAGAATATCGAGAGTGTGCTGATGCGGCGATATGCGGAAAAGGCCGCAAATCCGCTGGTCCGATCCTATGCTAGTCTCCAAGCCAAACGGCTACGGCGCTACGAGGCTGTCACGACGATGCGTTTCGATCTGTGTACGGTCATGACCGAGGTGGATGCCGCGGCACTGCGTGAAATGGCTCCCCACGCTTGCATCGAAACCGTGTCGGCAGGCGTGGATACCGAATACTACCATCCCGACGTGTTGAAGATCACACCGGAACCACTGCGTCTGGTGACGACAGGCGACTATCGTTGGCCACCCACCGCAGACGGGTTGACGTATTTTGTAAAAAATGTCTATCCGCTTATCCATCAGGCGGTTCCGGATGTCCGGCTCGCGGTGGTGGGGCACGAACCGCCGGAGACCGTACGCCGGGCCGCGGAAAACGCCGGCATCTGTGTGACGGGTCGTGTGGAAGACATCCGGATGGAAATCCTGCGCGCCGCCGTATGCGTCGTACCGACACGGATCGGCTCCGGCATCCGACTCAAAATCCTCGAAGCCATGGCGCTTTCGCGTCCGGTAGTGTCCACCCGGATTGGATGCGAGGGAATCGAAGCCGTGCCGGGCGTGCATTTGCTGGTAGCCGACACGCCCGAAGATTTTGCCACCCAAGTGGTGCGATTGCTCGAAAATCCATCCGAAGGTCGCCGGATCGCCGATGCCGCGCTTCGTATCGTCCGGGAGCGGTATGCGTGGCCGGTGCTGACAGACCGTCTTTCGGCGCTTTACGAACGGATGCTCCGGGAACGTGGATAACCCCATGGCCGTATGGCTTTTTTTTGTCTGTTTTGGGCTGATTGCCTATGTGTATTTTGGCTACCCGGCCCTGCTGTGGCTGTTTACCCGTAAAAAAGAGAAACTTGTTCGGTCGGCGGAGCGGCCCCCGGTGTCGATGATCGTCGCGGCGTACAACGAAGAGATCGTCATAACAGAAAAACTGGAGAATACGCTCAATCAGACCTATCCGCCGGATCGTTTGGAGGTGATCGTTGCATCGGACGGATCCGACGACCGTACAGACGCTATCGTCCGGTCGTACGCAGATCGCGGGGTGGCGTTGCATCGGTCGCCGGAGCGGCGCGGCAAGATGACCGTCCTCATGGACGCCGTACAACAAGCCACCGGCGAGATTCTGGTGTTTTCGGATGCCAACGCGATGTATGCGTCCGACGCGCTGGAACGGCTTGTAGAGCCATTTGCGGACGTGCGGACCGGATGTGTTTGTGGGCGTCTGGTCTATGAAAACCGGCATACCACTTCGATCAGCGACGGGGAGCGGATGTACTGGAGCTACGAAAACCGGCTAAAAACATGGGAAAGTGTGTTTAACTCGTTGATCGGGGCCAACGGGTCGATATACGCGCTGCGTCGTAGTGCTTTTGTGCCGCTCGATCCCGACGTTTCGGACGACTTCGGGTTGCCGCTCGCCGCCTACGCCGGAGGATACCGGACTGTGTTTCAGCCCGAAGCCGTTTCACGTGAGGAAGCGCCGGCGACCGTATATATGGAGTTTAGAAAAAAACGCCGTTTTGTCGCGCATCAGTTGATCACGCTGGTCCGTTTGTGGTCGGTGCTGAAACCCTTTCAAGACCCCAAACTGCTGTTTCAACTGGTGTCTCACAAGTTGTTGCGAAACGCCGTACCCTTTTTTCTGATGGGCATGTTTGGAGCAAGTCTTGCGATATCCTCCCCTTTCGGTGCGGCGCTTGTAAACGTTCAGGCGGTCTTCTACACGCTGGCGGCGGTCGGTCTTTCGGTTTCCGGCGCAGGCCGCCCGCCCCGGATTTTTTCGGTTCCGCTTTATTTCTTTACGGTCAATGCGGCAGCAGTGGGGGGTATCGTCGATTTTCTGAGGAAAAAAAATTATGCGGCGTGGAACGAAGTCAGACCGGCACCGTAGGGGCGAATCATGATTCGCCCCTACGGTAATACGACGTCCATGGTTGGGGCGTCCACCCGAGGATGCGTTTGGCATGATCGAGCAGATATTTGCCGTGACCCTCGTGGCTGTGCATGTGAAACACCTGAAAACCGTCGGGGATCCGGTCGACTTCAAGCGCAAGACGGCAGGCTTGTTGTAGGTCTTCCCAAACGATGACCATAGGAGGGAAATCCTCTTTTTTGGGCCCATCGGGTTTTGCGCCCAATCCGTTAAATACGAAGCAGACCGTCTGGATGTCAAAAGTCCGCGCATAGATGCGGCAAATCTCATAGCTCAGATGTTTGGTCAACCCGTAATAGCCGGAATCGGGCTGGAGCGCCGCGTCTACGATGTCGAAGTCTTCATCGTAGACACGGCGATAGAGTTGGGGGCCGGTGTGTATGATTTTTCGGATGCCGTGGGCGGCGGCGGCCTTCATGACATGGTACGCCCCCAGCACGTTGACGTCAAAACTCAGTTTTGCATGGTTGCGCACCACCGTGGCGTTGATAACCGCATCCATACCGGTCATGGCTTCGTACACCCGACCATAGTCGGTCACGTCCACCTGCTCGACGGGGCGTCCGGTCGGATGGGGTTTGACATCGGTGATGCGAAGATCGTAATACGCTTCCAAACCGGGGGTGACATGTGGCATGATCAGCCCGGATGCGCCGAGGACGAGCACACGTTTCATGAAGCGCCTCTCACTTTTGAACAGAACAGCGAGTTTTCGACATAACCGGACAAGTCCCTGCCGTGAATGGTTTTCTTCCTGTTTTGCAAGATATGCGCCCGTTATTCTGTTCAAATTATGCCCAATTAGAAAGAAAAAAGATGAATTGGTATGTACGAATGGCGGGAATGACGATTTTGCTGACGGCGTTGACCATGACGGCCTGTGCCACGGTACGGCAGGTCGTCGCGCTGAGTCAGGTAAAATTTCGGCTTGACCGGATCGCCGCCATGCAGGTGGCCGGGGTGGATGTGACAAGGATCCGAAGATATGAAGACATCGGTGTGTTGGATGCCGCCCGGCTGGCGGCGGCGGTGGCTTCTCAGCGTGTTCCGCTTACCTTTACTGTAAACATGGTGGCGGAAAATCCCCCCGGAAACAGCGTGACGGCGCGTCTGATAGGATTGGACTGGAAGCTGTTTTTACAGGATCAGGAGGCGCTCAGCGGTGCGCTTACCGACGAGATCGTGCTGGAGCCGGGCAAACCCCAAACGATCCCCGTGAGCGTGACGCTCGATCTTATCCAGTTCTACAAAGGCGGGCTAAAGGATATGGTCAACCTTGCGCTCTCGCTGACCGGTCAAGGGGGTACGCCCCAGCATATTCGATTTCAGGCCACCCCCACGATTCATACCCCGCTTGGTCCGATACGTTATCCCAGACTGATCAACATCACCGGGATGGTGGGGGGGTAGGGTTGGCCTGGCCGCGCCCGTAGATGATGTGATATACCAGCCCTACGAGCACACTACCCCCCACGATGTTACCGGGGATCACCACCGCGAGGTTGTGCAGAAGCCCGGTCAGGGTGACGGCATCCGCGTTAGCCCCTGTGTGGCCGCCCATCTTGATCAACAGGGGCAGCGGGATGAGGTACATGTTGGCGATGCTGTGTTCGAAGCCAGCGGCGACAAACGTGGCGATGGGAAAGACGATCGCCACGGCCTTGTCGATGACGCTGCGTCCGGCCAACGCCATCCATACAGCCATGCAAACGAGGATATTGCACAGGATGCCCCGGAAGAAGGCCGTCCAGAACGGCAGGGCGCATTTGACGGCGGCGATTTTGAGATACTGCTCCGCCACCGCGCCGTTGTTCATCTCCGGGTGACGCGATAGAAACACGAGCAGCGCCAGCCCCGCCGCGCCGATAAAGTTGGCGACGCATACGCCGATCCAGTTGCGGAGCACTTCCATCGTAGAAATTTTGCCGTCGGCCCATGCCATCGCCAGCAAATTGTTACCGGTAAACAGTTCCGCGCCGGCGACGATCAGAAGGATAAGTCCTACCGAAAAGGCCAACCCCCCCCGCCAGTTGACCGACGGCAAAACTCAGCGTAGCATCGGATTTGATCATCACGAAGTTGAGCGCGCCAAACCCGATAAACGCACCGGCGAGCACGCCAAGCATGAGCATCGAAAAAAACGGCAGACGCGCCTTGGCAACACCTATGGTCTCGACACGCCCGGCGATTTCTTTGGGCGAGTAGGCATCGAATCCGAAGATTTCAGACATGGACAGGCTCCCGGAAAAGGCTTTGGATTTTGGATGGCGGCATTTTACGCCAGGGTCCCTTTGGGAAGGTATATTCGTCAAAATGTGGGGCAACCACAGGGGGTTGCCCCTACACCCATTCGTGGATGGCATGACCCTGGCCGGGAAACCATATACAATCCACCAAAAACCCGATAAACACCCCGGTGCAATATCCGGCCAACACGCCCCACGCCACAGGCTGCGCCCGCCGATAGGCGATCACTCCGCCAAAACGCATGATCAGCATTTTGACCAGCCACGCCAGAAATAGCGAAAACATGAGTAGCCGGACTACGTCGGCAAAGGCCACCGTAAAGCCCACGGGCGCGAGCGGCCAGCCGGGAAAACGATAGTTGAGCGAAGTCAGAGCCAACATCGCCACGCCACCGATCAGCATAAACAGAAATTCCGGCGGTTTGAACTGGTCCGCGTTGCGTATCCATCGCACGATATCGTCGTAATACGACTCGTTGATGCCGCCAAAAGCGTCGCGTGTACCAAAGTTGTACGCCCCGGTCATCGTATAGCCGATGTAGATGGTGTAGAGCACCGAGGTCAGGATGCCGACCAAAAACGTCAGCGCCATAAGCGCAAAAAAACCACGTTTGGTGTGTAGCATATCCGACAGCAGTTTGTCCGACTGGGCGATGGTCCCAAAGCCCATCCCGCGCCAGTTCCGGGCATAGGCGGAGGCAAGACCGAGCGTGGTCAGGCTCTGCGGGCTTAGGTTGCCGGAGCCGAGAAACGAGATCGTAAAATGATGCGCATTGACGGGCAGGTCCATAAATGCTAAACCCGTCTGCGCGATGATACGGGCGATACCAACATACAAAATAAACAGAAACGCCAACAGCGCCGGGATGACCCACCATTCGAGACCGGAGACCGATAGCCACGCGATCAGATAGGCGATTCCGCCGAGCAGACCGAGAACCGCAGTCCGACAGGACATCAGTTCGAAGTCGTCCGCCGGCGCGCCGTCCATCGCTCGTCGGACTACCTCACGAATTTGTCGACGCGCGGTCCACAGATGCCACAGCACAAACACGATAAACCCGCCAAAAAATTGTGCTTTGACCACCGCATTCGCGCCTACCGGACTACCGGAGTATTCGAGTCCGATGCGCCCTAAAACGCCACCTTCCAGTGTGCCGAACAACGCGAAAAACCAAAGGCTGAAGGTGATTTCGAGCGGCGCGAGAAAGGCGAAACAAAGGGCGTAGATATTGACGCTTATCTTGATCGCCTGCGCACCCTGAAGCACGGGCAACATGGTCCCGTACAGACTGCCTATGGGAATCGGCGGGATGGCGCCCCAGAACGCCGTGATATTCCAAAGCATCAGACTTAGCGTCACACCAAACCCGATCTGAAACATCCGGTCGTGAAAATACGCCGGAAATGCGCTTGTCCCGCGTCCGTCCTGACGGATCAGGTCTGCGGCCAAACGAACCAGCGGAAAGGCTAATCGTTCGTGTTCCACCCATGTTTTGCGCATAATCGCCGCGATACAGCCGCCGATAAAAAAAAGCGCCATAAAAAAGGTGATCCACCAGAACAGCGGCGGTAGCCACGGTCCCCACGGTATGCCGGACGCGCCCGGCGGCATGCCTTCGTAAAACCAGACGAGCGTGTTGCCTTGACCGCTGACAAGAAGCCAGTCGGGCAGATAGTCGAAAAATGTGGTTTCCCATTGGTTTTCGGGGCGGGCAAAGTAGTAAGGTGTGGCGATGATGCCTAAAAGATAGGCTACCATTACCTTGCCGGGGACAAGCGAGGCGACAAACATCATGATAAAGATCAACGTCAGCTCGCCCCGCGAAAACGCCGCACCGGGCCGCCAGCGTCTGAGCGCGGGATTGACACCAAGCAACAAAAGAAAAAACGGGATCAGCACGGCGATAGGCAGATGCGCAAGCGTCATACGCGAGGAATGGACCAGAAACGAGGCGTACGGAACCCAGACATTGATCGCCGCCGCAAGTATAAGCCCCACGGCGACGGTGCGACGGGTTATAGAGGGTCCCGTTTCTGCGCGAAAGGAAGAAGCGTTCACGTCTCTCCGATACGCCGGATGGTGAGCGACCGTTTCGACTGTGTTTTAAACGATATCGTAAATAATACGGACGAGTATACTGGCGGGTAAGAGGCCCGTCAATCCTTTGACCGTCGTAATGATGCTTATCCATTTTGCTTGAAGTTCCGGCGTCTCCCCTCTATATTGGCCCAACTATCTGTATGGCAAGTGGCTATGGGTAAAAATTTGTACGCCCTCATCCGTACAAACCCAGATAAACCGTCAGGCAAGGCTGAGATGATCTGTCTTTCTTCACACTTTACACTTTACACTTCACCCTTCATCCCATGACCATCCTCGGCATCTCCGCCTTCTACCACGACAGTGCCGCAGCGTTGGTTCGGGACGGCGACATCGTTGCGGCGGCACAGGAAGAGCGGTTTACCCGCAAAAAACACGACCACCGCTTTCCTTCGAACGCGGTAGCGTACTGTCTCCACGAAGCCGGAATCTCTGCTAAAAAACTCGACCATGTCATTTTTTACGACAAACCCTTGACCAAATTCGAACGGCTGCTGGAAACCTATCTCGGATATGCCCCATCCGGCATCGCCTCTTTCATGATGGCCATGCCGCTTTGGCTCAAGGAAAAACTCTGGATGCCGGACGTGATCCGGGGAGAACTTGGTTACGAAGGACGGATTCTGTTTTGCGATCATCACGAATCGCACGCCGCCAGCGCGTTCTATCCGTCGCCGTTTGAAGAAGCCGCTATTCTTACGCTGGATGGGGTAGGCGAATGGACGACCTCAAGTTGGGGCATCGGAACCGGCAACACGATCGAACTCAAAAACGAAATCCGGTTTCCGCATTCCCTTGGTCTGCTCTACAGCGCTTTTACATACTATACGGGTTTCAAGGTCAATTCCGGCGAATACAAGGTCATGGGACTTGCACCCTATGGCGAGCCGAAATACGCCCAGCTTATCTACGATCATCTGATCGATCTCAAAGAAGACGGCTCGTTTCGGCTGGACATGTCGTATTTTAACTACTGCGCCGGGTTGACGATGACGGGCGATCGGTTTCATAGACTGTTTGGCGGTCCGCCCCGTAAGCCGGAGAGTCTGCTGACCCAGCGTGACATGGACCTTGCCCGGTCGGTACAGGAAGTTACCGAAGAGGTCATGCTTCGCATGGCGCGGCATGTCCGTAAGGTTTCCGGTATGAAAAACCTGTGTCTGGCGGGCGGCGTGGCGCTCAACTGCGTAGCCAACGGCAAAATCCTCCGCGAAAGGCTATTCGACGATATATGGCTACAACCGGCCGCAGGCGACGCCGGAGGGGCGCTCGGCGCAGCGCTTTACGCCTACCATGTGTATGCCGGCGGAAACCGGACGGTAAACGGCAGGGATACGCAAAAGGCATCCCTGTTAGGACCGGGGTTTGACGACGACGAAATAGGCCGGTTTTTAGAGACGAACGGATACCCGGCCACGCGATACGACGACGATACCCTGTTCCCGGAGGTGGCCCGCATCCTTGCCGACGAACACGTGGTCGGATGGTTTCAGGATCGCATGGAGTTCGGCCCCAGAGCGCTCGGAAACCGCTCGATCATCGGCGATGCACGCACCCCCAAAATGCAGTCGGTCATGAACCTCAAGATCAAATTTAGAGAATCTTTCCGGCCCTTTGCCCCAAGCGTACTGCGAGAATGCGTATCCGAATACTTCGAAATGGACTCCGACAGCCCGTACATGCTGCTTGTCGCCCCGGTCCGCGAAGCACGACGCGTTGCCATGACACCCGAACAGGAGTCCCTTTTCGGTATCGAAAAACTCAATATCCCCCGATCCGATCTGCCGGCGATTACCCATGTGGACTATTCCGCACGGATACAGACCGTCTCCGAAACGGAACATCCCCGCTATTACCGGCTTATCAAGGCATTCCGAGACCTCACGGGCTACGGCGTCATCGTCAATACCAGTTTCAACGTGCGCAGCGAACCGATCGTCTGCACCCCGGAGGACGCCTATAAATGTTTTATGCGCACCCATATCGACTATTTAGTGTTGGGAAATTATGTGCTGGACAAACGAAATCAGCCCGAATGGAAAGAAAAGGTGGACTGGCGCTCCGAGTTCGAGTTAGATTGAGATGAACACTCCCGCTCCTTCTCGCAGACAGTTGCGGCAATTTGGTCTTATGGTCGGCCCGATTTTCATTGCCTTCGGACTGTGGCGTTTGTACAAAGGCGATTTCGAAACGGGACGCCTGGTACTCTGGACGGTCGGCGGCGCGCTGACGGCGCTGGGGCTTGTGCTTCCTACGCTTCTCGCGCCCGTCTACAAAGGCTGGATGAAGCTGGCGCACGGCTTGGCCTATGTAAACACCCGGATACTGATCACCCTGATCTTTTATCTCGTCATGACGCCGATCGGGTTGCTGATGCGGGTGATAAAAGGGGATATTCTCGGCGAAAAACTCGACAAAAAAGCCGCTACCTACTGGAACCCCATGCAACGGAGCGGGTCGATAAAGGAACATTTCGAAAGACAGTTTTGAACGGGTCGAAGGGTAAAGCCTGGGGCTTGGAAACACATTCCGCAAAATGAGGATGACATGAGCAAGTTTTCCATATTCGGTGAGTTGTGGGCGTTTATGAAGGTCCGAAAAAAGTGGTGGCTGGCTCCCATAATGATTATGCTGGTATTGCTGAGTACCCTGATCGTGTTGACGCAAGGCTCTGCCCTGGCGCCGTTTATCTATACCCTGTTTTGATCTTCCCGGTGTATCGGAGATTTCCGTACACGCTTGCGGTCCGTTACATTCAAAGTTGCTCCGCCCGTTAGAAAGACGAGGAGACCGTCATGTGGGCCAAAGTTAAATCCGGCATTGGTATAGGCATCGCCGTGCTGATGTTGTCTTCGGTAACGATTTTTCACCCGAAAGATATTACCGACAACATTCTCATGAAGTTTATCACCCTGCCCGAAACGGTGGAAACCAAACCCATCGTCGTAGCGAATGATCAGCCGTTTAACAATGCCGTGCAGGTTGTCAGCGAGCAGGCGGTACAGGCGGTCGTCGCAAAACTGTCCTCGTTCGAATCCCGCGTCGTGGGCTATGCGGGCGCGGACTCGGCCTATACGTATGTACGCGGACAGTTCGAGACGATCGGTCTCGAAAATATCCGTGTCGATACGTTTACCGTCACCGTTCCGATCGACAAAGGCTCGACCCTTACCATCCGAGACACCGGGGAGCAGGTTCGGCTTCATGCGTTGTGGCCCAACCATGTCCGCACCCCGACCACGCCTGCGGACGGACTTACCGGCCCTATCGTCTATGCGAAGAAGGGCGAGTTCGCCCATTTCAACGGACATGAAATCGAGGGTAGTGTCATACTTATGGACTTCGATTCGGGTGAGAACTATATCAACGCCCGGATGCTCGGCGCAAAAGCGATCATTTTTTTAGAAAACGGACCCGTAACTCGGAGCGAAGCGGAACGGAAATTTATGGGGCTTCCGACCAACATTCCACGTTACTGGGTCGGAAAAGAAGAGGCGCAACGCCTGATCGCGCTTGCCGACTCGACCGCTGCGCCGGTAACGGTAACGTCGCGCATGGAGTGGGAAAACGTACAAGGGAAAAATGTCTACGGATGGATTACCGGACTTGACGAGGTCATGCCAGGCGCGGAAGAGGAACAGCGCAAATGGAAGGACCATGTCGTAGTCGTCGAGTCTTTCTACGACGCCATGTCGGTTGTGCCGTCACTGGCGCCGGGCGCGGAAAGCGCCACCGGTCTGGCCGCCATGCTTGAAGTCGCCAAAGCCGTGAAGGCATACAAACCCAAATACTCGGTCGTTTTTCTGGCAACCTCCGGCCATTTTCTGGGTCTTGAAGGTATCAACAACTGGCTGTACCGACACGGAAGAGCCAGCGGCTATTTCATGGACCGCATCCCGGCAGAGGACAAGATCGACTTCGACGTATTTTTTGGGATCGACCTGTCGAGCCACGAGCGGCGTGTGGGGAGCTTTGCCTTTGGCACCTTCGACAATGGCGCATGGGCGACCAACCACTATATCAAAAATATCTTTGCCCCGTACTCCAAAAAATTCGGAACCTATATCCAAGAGGCTTTTGGCGCAGGTGCGGATTCGGCGCGCTATGTAAACGCCATTGTCCCGGCGCAGCGTACTTGGAAAGACTTCATGCCGGTTCCCATCGCGCTCGACAACGAAGCGGTGACCTTTTTTGGCAAAAAAGGCATGTCGTTTGTCACGCCCAATGGCTCGCGTGAACGAGTCGATACCCCGCATGACCGTCTGGAGCACGTCAACATCGCCAACATCACCGAACAGGCGCGTTCGCTCGCCGCCATGATCGCCCGTGCCACCTCGGATGCCGAACTGTTCGAAGAAACCAAACTGCGTATTCAGGACCAAGCCCACGACCTGTCCGGAACCGTCTACGAATTCGACAGGGATGTCAACTTTTTTGTGCCTAAAAAACCCGTTCCCGGTGCGTTGGTGACCTACTTCAAAAACCATACCAATGTCGGCGTGCGCGGCGTCATGGTTACCAAAGCCGACTCGCTGGGACGGTTTCACTTCCGCCCGCTTCGGTCCATCGGGACCATACGCGCCCGCTCCTATCGCTTCGACGATGCCGGAGAAATCATCTTTGCCTCGGACCGGGGCCAAGAGGGCGACAAAACCTATCCGCTCGACGCCGCCAGCGGAAGCTGGGAAAACTCGACCCTGCAAGTGGTATTCCCCTGCCGTGCGCTCGATATCTTCGAGATCATCGACTCCCGCTATCTGACCGCGCTCGACAACCTCACGGTATTGGCACAGAACGACGCCGAACCCCAGTGGTACGGCCACAGTTATATCGAAAGCCAGAGCGGATGGGAAGGACGCACCGTGCCGGCGGCGGTGGTTTTCGCCAAACCGGGGCAACAGCTCAAACTGCTCATGGGAACCAGCCTGTTTGGTGTCAAATACCTTCTCACCAATGCGCCCGACTCGTTCCTCACCGATCCAGTAAAACCCGAAGACGTAGACCTTGCCTTGCTGGAACGCGCGCAAGGGCAAGGTTATCCGATCGATGCCGGGTTGATCGTCAATCCCTCGTATCAGGGGGCGAAAGACATGTGGGTCGTAGACGATGCCCGTCTTAAGCAACTGTCGCGCTTCGGGGTCGAAAACGAGCGCATCCAGCAGTTGCACGACGAGGCCCGCGTCAATCTCATCGAGGCCCGCGAGCATTTGCAAAACCTTGAATACGACCGGTTTATCGATAAGGCGCGAAAGGCGTGGGGACTCGAAGCCCGCGGCTATCCGGATGTAAAAGCCACCGCCGACGATACGGTAAAAGGTGTGATCTTTTATTTTATCCTGTTGATTCCCTTCTCGTTTTTTATGGAACGGCTCATTTTCGGATTTGCCTCGATCA
>VGJU01000058.1 GCA_016867335.1 Candidatus Zixiibacteriota bacterium
GGAAACCGAAACGGATTTTCAAGCGACGTACGACCTGATGGCGCAGATCGAGTTCGATTCGGCTTTTATGTTCAAATACTCGCCCCGTCCCGGCACCTTTGCCTACAAACGGCTGGAAGACGACGTACCCGAAGAGGAAAAAGGCCGACGCCTGACGGCCATCATCGATTTGCAGAAAACCGTTTCGGAACGACGCAACACCGCCTATGTGGGACGGACGGTTCGTGTGCTCGTGGAGGGCGCGTCCAAAAGAAACGCCGATCATCTTTTTGGGAAAACGGACACCTTCAAGACCGTTGTCTTTCCGGAATGCGCCGGTGTTCATTCGCTTATGACCGTTCCGGTGCGCATAGACCGCGTGTCGTCGTTTACGCTGTTCGGAGAAGCAGTCGTCTGAGTCGTTTTATCCTTCATACTTCATAATTCATCCCTTCTACGGAGGTCTGTCATGTCGTTTACTTTGCCGGATTTGCCTTATGCCCATGATGCGCTCGAACCGCACATCGACACCCAGACGATGCAGATTCATCACGGGCGGCATCACAATACCTATGTCACCAATCTGAACAACGCGCTGAAAGACCAGCCGGCGCTGGAAGGAAAAAGTCTCGAAGAACTGTTGGCCAACAACTGCGCCATCGTGCCGGAGGCCATCCGCAACGCCGTACGGAACAACGGCGGAGGACACGCCAACCATTCCCTGTTCTGGAAGTTGATGAGTCCGGACGGCGGTGGCGCTCCGGTCGGCAACCTTGCTGCGGCCATCGACAGCGCCTTTGGCAGTTTCGACGCTTTCAAAGAAAAATTTGCCACTGCCGGTACAACCCGGTTTGGCTCCGGCTGGGCCTGGCTGACCAAAGACGCTTCGGGCAAGCTGGAAGTGTATTCGACTGCCAATCAAGACAGCCCGATCATGGAAGGCAAAACCCCCCTTCTCTGTCTGGACGTCTGGGAACACGCCTACTATCTCAAATACCAGAACAAGCGGCCCGACTATATCGCCGCATGGTGGAACGTAGTCAACTGGGCCAAAGCGGAAAAACGGTACAACAAATAACGCCCGGAATCGACCGGACGGGACTGGGAAGGGGAGACAGGGGTGGCCTGTTCTCCCCTTTCTGTTTATCCCCACAGGAGGTGGGTTATGGCGCGTATCGGACGTGCGGCGATTCTCGACAAGGAAAAGGGGCGGTTTGTCGTCGGCGAGGCGCCCGTACCGGATCCAAGACCCGGCGAGACGCTGATCCGCCAAGCGATGTGCGGCGTCTGCGGGACCGACGTCCACATGTTTCACGGGCATTTTCCGTGGACCCGGTTTCCGCTTGTCCTCGGTCATGAAATCGTAGGAACGATAGAGCGGCTGGGAGAAGGCGTCGAACGGGATGCAACGGGTGAGGAGGTCCGCGAGGGCGATCTTGTGGCGGTCGTTCCGGGGGTGCAGTGCGGAACATGTTATTTTTGTGCCGTCGTGCGCGAACCGGGGCTGTGTCTCAACGGACGCGCCTATGGTTTCCGACCCTATCTGGATCAGCAACCTCATTTTCAAGGCGGTTTCTCCGAATACGTCCTGATGAGCGTACCAAGGTCTCAGTTTCTCAAGGTACGCACGACACCGGATATCGCGGTGTTGCTCGAACCTTTTACTATAGGTATCCATTTTGCCGACCGCGCCAACCTGCGTATCGGTTCGACCGTGGTGATTCAGGGGGCAGGGGCGATCGGCATCTTTAGCCTTGCCGCGGCCAAAGAAGCCGGAGCGCACAAAACCATCGTGGTCGGCGCACCCGCCTCCCGGCTGGAACTGGCCAAAGCCTTTGGCGCGGACGTAACCGTCAACATAGAAGAAATCAAAGACCCGCAAGAACGCATCGCGCTCGTCAAAGCCCAAACACCGGGCGGTCACGGCGCGGACGCCGTCTTCGAATGTACAGGTGTTCCGGCTTCGATACCCGAAGGCGTTGAGATGGTTCGCCGGGGCGGCGTCTATGTGGAGGGAGGCCATTTTACCAATGCGGGCGACGTCGTCATGAATCCCTTCAACCATTTCGTGATGCGTCATATCACGCTTGTAGGCGTGTGGGGCAGTACCATCGGCCATTTCGTGCGCGGTCTGCCCATCCTGGAGTCGGGCCGGTATCCGTTTGAACACATGGTGTCCCACCGCTTACCACTCGAACGGGTCGGAGAGGCGATAGACTGTCTTTCTTCCAACTACCGGCTCGATGGCCAGGAAGCCCGAAAAATAGCCGTTGTAGCCTCCCAACGATAAGGAGTGGAGATGAAATTCAAATTGGCTTACAGCAGTCTTAGGTGGCAGACGCCCGATATCGAGGCAGGGTTGAAGGCGATGCGAGAAACGGGATGGGAGGGATGGGAAATTCGTCAGTCGCTCGATTGGCTTGGTTCCGCAAAGCGCGTCAAGAAAATCTCGGACGATGCCGGCGTGCCGGTAGCGGTCGTCTGTGGAACCGGTATTTCGCTTGACAACAACTATGAAATGAAAGAACGCAACAAACGTCGGATCGATTTCGCGGCGGATGTAGAGGCCGATACGTTTATGTTCATGGGCGCGGGAAGACCTTATGGACGCACGGTCACATCCGACGAGATCAAGGCGCTGGCCGATCTGTCGGACGAACTGGCCGATTATGCGGCACAGTACAACCTCGACGTGTGCTACCATATCCATACAGGCACGACGATCGACACGCGCGAGGAGTGGGAGCTACTGATGCGGCTCATGAAACGCGCGCAACTCTGTATCGACGTGTCACACGCCGCGTTCTGGGGATACGATCCGGCACAGTCGATCCGCGACTTCAGCGACCGACTGGTGTATGTCCATTTGCAGGATTACAAAGGATACCGGTTTGTAGAACTCGGCGACGGCAACCTGCTTGATTTTGCCGCATCCATGAAGGCGCTCGAAGAGATCGGCTACAACCGCTGGATTACGGTATGTCCGAGCGCGACGGACCTTCCGGATCGAGAAAAAATGCAGCGCGACCGGGAATATCTGCGCAAACTGGGATATTGATCCGCTACCCCCCCACCCTTCCGAAAAGACAGACTACCTTACCCGTCCGATTCGTCCGTCTTGCTACCTGCCGATAGCCTGTTTCGAGCGACGGCCGATAGGACGCGGTTTCGAGTTCCGCTTCCGTCCCGGAAAACAGAAAATATCGATATATTTTTTGGTCGAGTTTTTCCGCCGTTGCCGTCAGGGTGTCCTCCAAGTACAGCGTATGTACCTCAAACGCCGGCAGATAGTAGCTCGCGGTAGCCAGAAGCCCGTGGCTTACCAGCACGCTGTCGACGGGAGCGGCGACGGTTTCGAGCGTGTGGATGACAGCGGCCAACTCCGCGGTATCTTCGGGGCGCTCCAGCTTTTCCAAGACGACATTTACGACCATCACGGCGGCCAGACCGCCGACAATGGTGACTCGGCGGACTCCGGTGGTAGACAGCCGGTTTGTCCATCTCCACAACCACGCCGCCGCAAACATAAACAAAAACGGATACATGGACATCGCATACGTGTTGAAAGCGGCCCGGTTTAACAAATTGGCACAGAAGATCGCCGTGGGATACAGATAGATAGGCAACAACGTCTTGTCGATAGTGCGGGTAAAAAATCCGTACGCGCCGTATCCTGCTCCGACCAGCAGGAGACAGGACCCTACGGGATCTGCCGCGAATCGGGATAGCCAGACCCTCACGATATCCTGATCGCCATAGGCCAGACTCTTTTTGACAAAAACTACGTACGCCTGAAACAGATAGCCTTTGAGGACCGAAAGTTTGAGGAGAGCGCCCGGCCAGAGCAGAACAAAAACCAGTACGAAAACGGCGATACCCCCGACCAGATGATGACTTGCCCGCACACCGGCGCGATCCACCGAGAAAAGCGGGTTGGAAATCAGCAGAAAACCAGCCAGACAGGCGCATAGCAAAAATAGCGCGTATTCGCTGGCCAGAAAGGCAAGCGACAACGCGCTGCAAAACCAATAAAAATTTCGGAGCGCCCCGGACCGGAAATATCGAACCAGCAAGGTGAGGGTGATCAGGGCCACCAGAATGTAAGGCGGGTGTATGGACACCGTAGCCGACGTCACGTCCATCATGGGAGAGACGGCGGTCAGTAGAGCGGCGGCAAAGGCGCATCCTACCCCGGACTCTTTCCACGTGGTGCGCACGCTCCAGTATACGGTGGGAACGATCAACGCCGCCATGGGCCACGCGGTCAGCCGAAATACCCGGTCTGCAGGACCAAACGTACGTTCCGCGATAGCGAGTGCATAAAAGGTAAGTGGGGGATGATAGTGGCGATAAAACGCAACGTCGCCCTGTTTGCGCACCTCTTTGGAAAAATCTTCGTGCCCCCCGATCAGGGCGTCTTGCACGCCTTTGCGGACAAACGCCGCGAAAGACATGGCGGTAGCGTCCACATAGTTTGCCCATAACCCCTGCCGAGCCGCAGCCGCGTAATCCGCTTCGTCATACTGAAGCAGTCCCCGGTTCAGGTTGGCGTATAGCAGAAAGGCGCCGAGTAGCGTCGGAAAAAACCATACCGCAGAGAGTGGTTTGAAGGAGGAAAGTCGGAGTTTGAAAAAGAACATGGTTTCCCATACCCTCTTTATCCCTCGTGCAAGCTTCTTACGATACGTAGCGCTGTTTCGGCGACGCCTAACGGGTCGGTTCCTATGATGCGGATCATCGGCTCTTTTCCTTCGTCGCCAAGATCGTAGATGATATCGGGAACCGTGCCCATACGACGAATGACTTCTGCGGTTCCCCATTCGAGCGAGGAGCCTTCGCGTTCTTTGACGTCCTTAGGTTCCTGATGACGGTCAAACGAGCCGATGGAAAGACCAAGTGTTTGACAGGCGGCGAGAATCTCCTCGGTGTATCGAATGTTCATCACGGCCCGGCGATCGGGATCGTGACGCATGGCCGTCAGAACGATCTTGGCGATATGCGACGAAGCGCCAAATTCAGGTGCGGCTACAGACCGCATATCCTCCCGGAGCCGGATCAGTCTTCCCGGAAACGCGGCTACGTCTTTCGGTGTTCGAGCGCCGGCAAGTCCCATGCCCAAGTTGGACTGGACTTCGGGCACAAGCCGCCCGGCTTTTCCGGTTTCGAGCCGTTGCACTCCTTGCGACAGGCTTTCCAGCACTTGTCGTTTTTCCTCTTCCCGGTACAGGGTGTAAAAATGGTTTACCGGGCCGTGCCCTGCGCCTATTGACGTTGCCTGTTGCAACGCGCCGGTCAGATACGCTTTGGCGTTTTCTACCGCTTGGGGGACCTTGCAACCTTTGGCAAGTTCGGCGGCGATGGCCGAGGCAAAGGTACAGCCTGTTCCATGCGTGGAGGTCGTTTCGATACGATCGGTCTCGAACGCCTGGAAATCGTGACCGTCGTACAGGATGTCTATCGCCCGTCCTGCGAGATGCCCGCCTTTGACTACCACAAAAGCGGGACCCAGCGCGCGGAGCGCGACGGCAGCGTTTCTCATCCCCTCGATGTCGGACACCTCGAGACCCGTCAGCGCGCGCACCTCGTGCAGGTTGGGTGTGAGAACCGTTGCCAGCGGAAACAGACGGTTGACAAGGGTGGACACGGCATTAGGGTCTAAAAGCGCCGCTCCGCTCTTAGATACCATGACCGGATCAATGACCAACGGTATGTCCGGATAGGGTTTCAACGTATCGGCAACCACCTCGATGATCCCGGCATGAGACAGCATCCCCGTCTTGATCGCCTGCGCGCCGATGTCGGAAAGCACGGAGACGATTTGGGCGGCGACAGCGTCCGGAGCAAGGTCGTATACACCTTGAACGCCTACGGTGTTCTGTGCCGTTACGGATGTGATGGCCGACATGCCGTATACGCCGCAGGCGGCAAACGTTTTGAGATCGGCTTGGATACCGGCTCCGCCGCCGGAATCCGAACCCGCAATGGTCAGTGCTCTGTAGCGCATCTCCGTCTCCTGAAATTACTCGTTACATGACAAACCGCCGGGAACGGCGTCCCCGGCGGTTTGTCTCGTCTCTCAAAATTCGCCCGGTAGGGCGTATAAAACCCTTTTTACAGCTTGCGAGCGTTTTTGGACATGTAGGCGGCGACGCCTTCCGCGTTGGGTTTCATTCCGCTGTCGCCTTTTTCCCATCCCGCCGGGCACACTTCGCCGTGCGTTTCGAAAAATTGAAGCGCATCGACCATACGCAGCATCTCATCTACATTACGGCCCAACGGCAGATTGTTGACCACCTGGTGCTGTACGACACCGTTTTTGTCGATCAAAAACGAAGCGCGCATCGCCACCCCTACCTGCGGATGTTCGACACCGTATTTCTGTGAGATTTCGTGTTTGAAATCCCCCACGATCGGAAATTGGACCGCCCCGATCCCACCCTTGTTGACGGGCATGTTGCGCCAAGCCGCGTGGGTAAAATGCGAGTCGATGGACACACCTATCACCTCGACACCGCGTTCTTTGAATTTGGCGACGCGATGGTCGTGCGCGACGATTTCGGTCGGGCACACAAAGGTAAAATCGAGCGGCCAGAAAAACACAACGACATGCTTGCCCCGCAGGTCCGACAGTTTGAAATCCGGTTTGATCGACCCATCCGGCATAACGGCAGGGGCGGTAAAATCCGGTGCTTCTTTGGCAACCAAAACACTCATGATAGTCTCCTTTCATAATAAAACGGTTATAAAGTCAGCACATTTCAACCTTCAACCTTCAACCTTCATCCTTTATCCTTTATCCTTTTGTGGGGTTGTTTTTCATAAAATTTTTTGATCAGCGTGTCCAGATAGACAGATGGTTCGTGGACAGCGTCCGGAGGTAGGGTGAGCGCGGTAGCGTGGATCAATTTGAGACCGTGTCCATAATTCCCAAACAGCTCCATCCCCATATCTTCAGTAGTTTTTCCTCCGGCCCTTGCTGTAGCGATCAGCGCGTTTTTGGCGTCCGGTTCGAAGGTAAGGACGATGCCATGCGTCTCCCGAAACCGGTCTTCAAAACGGCGGACTTCGGCTTCGGACAACAGGGCTTCGAGTTCCCGTTCCGGATATTCGACGACGCCGCGTGTGACGATAAACCCTTTTACCGGGCTGGAGGGAAGACGTTTTTCGTATTTGATGAGGATTTTTTCCATCACCCCCACCAGACCACGCGCGCCGGTCTGCTCGCGATGGGCGCGTTCGGCCACAAGACGCAACGCTTCGTCGTCAAACTCGATATCTATGCCGTATGATTTGAAATCCAGTTTTTTGGCTAGAATGACGGGGCTGTTGGGATTTTTGAGAATATGCAGCAGATCGTCGGTGCTCAAGGGGTGCAGGACCGCCGTAACCGGCAGACGCCCGATAAACTCCGATTCGAAACCGTATTCGACAAGGTCCTGCGGGGCGACGTACGGCAGCCATTCCCCGTTGTGCGGCTTGGCGGCAGGCTCCCCATTGCGCGTAAAACCGATGGCATGACGGGTAAGACGGCGTTTGACGATCTCTTCGAGATTTGAAAACGCGCCGCTTACGATAAACAGGATGTTACGGGTATTGATCCGTTTCCGTTGCACCTTGCCGGTTTTCTGAAACTGGAGCGCGTTTTCCATCTGCGAGGCAAGATCGTGCGGGGCTTGAAGGTCTACCTCGGTCTCTTCCATCAGCTTGAGCAAGGCACGCTGTACACCCGTGCGCGACACGTCCGGCCCGACGACATTGCCCGAAGAGGCGATTTTATCAATCTCGTCAATATAGATGATACCGTACTGGGCCAATTCTATGTTGCCGTCCGCCTCGTGCACCAGCGAGCGGACCAGATCGTCCACATCTCCGCCGACATAGCCGGTTTCGCTAAACTTGGTCGCATCGCCCTTGACAAACGGCACACCGATTTTTCGGGCAATCAACTTGATCAGATAAGTCTTCCCCACCCCGGTAGGGCCGACGAGAATGATGTTGTTCTTGATATTGCCGACCGGTTCTTCGCATTCCTCCTGAAGCCGGATTCGGTTAAAGTGAGTACATATCTTGGTTGCGAGAATCTCTTTGGCTTCAAACTGCCGGACTACATAATCGTTTAGATAGGCTTCGAGTTCTTCCGGTTTCATATCGAAACGGATGCCAGGGCGCTCGTCGTGGACCGGCGGATCGGCGGAAGAGCCTTCCTGTTCCGGTTGGGCAAACTGCACTTGCGCACCGTATTTCTTCGAAAAGAAATCCCGGAGATCTTTTTGCAATTCGTTCAAATCGGGTGTCTGAGCGGACATAGGGGGAAGTCAGAAAGGTCAAGGATGAAGTTTGAAAAGCAAAAAGGCAACTCCGCCGGAATAGCACAGAACAATATACGGATTGCGGTTCGTTTGGGCAAGCCCGTTTAAACGGGAATCAAGACAGCGGGTAGCCCAGCAGATCGTCGAAACGACAAAAAATGACAGGATAGGTCCGGGGAAGCCCGATCAGATGGGCGATGGCGGCGCGGTTCATCTCTACGGTTTCAAAATCGTCTCCATCCAGAACCACCGAAAAAATGTTGTGGGTTCGGATCGTTCGTTCGATATCGGTGTAAAACTCGGACATATCGTCCGCCACAGCGCGTCCGGGAGTTCGGTACAGACGCGGGCACAGGAGAAGCGTTTCGCGGGTACGCCACGGGATGGGCGTAAAATCCTTCCAACTATCGATTGCACCGGAGACCGATTCGGAGGGAAGTTCGGACAGCGAAGACAGAACGCCCAGCCCGGTCAATCCTCGTATGCCGCAGAGACGCGCGGTCTGTACAAATTCCGCATCCGGCGTATCGACACCCACGACTGTGGGGACGGGGTAGCCCAGCGTCTGCCAGCGTTGGCACAATTCCGTCGCCGTATTTACCGCGTTGCCATCTCCTAGCATTTGCACGCCGGCGGGGTCGAGATAAGGAACCACCGTATCACCGTAGACAAGATGGAAACCGAGGAGCGTTCTGTGGACGTCCCACGCCGGATCGAGCGACCGCTCGTCCGTGATCGTCGTCACATAGTTGGCCGGAACGGGACGCGCATGTATATCCGGGTGGTAGTGATCCAGTCGATTGCCTCTCGGATACCGGCTTGTGGCAAAGGGAACGATAATCAGACCCGCCGCGTACGTCTCATCGATCACGGCAAAGGGGCGGCGCAGTTCGCCAAAACGGATCAGGTAGTTGCCGGGTGTTTCCGGCGTAAAGGTCGCGGTTCCCCGTTTGACGTCGCCGGACGTATCCCAGAGGATTCGAATGCCTTCTCCAACGGTAAATTCCTGTTCTAAATACCTTTCGGTTATTTCTACGGTAAGCGGCGTGTATTCCATCCGGGTAGCGAGCGACACCGTTACGGTGTCACCCGGGCGGACCAGACGTGGCGATACGACAAACGACTCTTGGAGAAAGGAGGGCATGTTCATCGTCCGCTCATCGCCCGCTTTACGGCGTCTTTCCAGCCCGCGTACAGCCTTTGGCGCGTCGCCGTGTCCATCTGTGGATAAAACCGTCGTATCTGTGTCTGTGTGGGGAGCGCCGCGTGGATTTTCCAGAATCCCACGGCCAGACCGGCCAGAAACGCCGCGCCAAGCGCCGTAGATTCGGTGATCGCAGGCCGCTCAACCGGCGTATCAAGTAGATCGGACTGAAATTGCATCAGTAGGTCGTTGGCCGACGCCCCGCCGTCCACACGAAGACCGTCAAGCCGCAGGCCGGCGTCTGCGCCCATACGCTCTACCACGTCGCATGTTTGGTATGCAATCGACTCCAGCCCGGCACGAACAATATGTGCGCGGGTCGTTCCGCGTGTCAAACCGGTCAGGATACCGCGGGCATGCATGTCCCAGTACGGCGCGCCAAGCCCTGCAAACGCAGGAACAAGATACACGCCGCCGGTATCGGGAACCGATTGCGCAAGGGTTTCGCTCGCCGCGGCATCGGTGATCAGACCGAGTTGATTTCTCAAACACTGGATCGTTGCACCCGCGACAAAGACACTGCCTTCGAGCGCATACTCGGTTTTGCCATCCGTCTCCCACGCCACGGTGGTCAGCAGTCCGCCCCCAGAAAACGCCGGGCGGTCTCCTGTGTGCATCAGCAGAAAACATCCGGTTCCATAGGTGTTTTTGGTCTGTCCAGGGGCAAAACAACGATGACCGAACAGCGCGGCTTGCTGGTCGCCTGCCATACCGGCGATGGGAAGCGCCGCGCCGAGATGTTCGGGGGCGGTTTCCGCTATAACGCCGCTTGACGGAACCACCTTAGGCAGGATGCTGGCCGGGATGTCGAGTGCCGCAAGGAGGTCTTCATCCCAGCATCGTCTAACGATGTTGTACAGCATGGTACGCGACGCGTTGAAGGGGTCGGTTACGTGCGCTCGGCCACCGGTCAACCGATAGGTCAGCCAAGTGTCCACCGTGCCGAAGGCCAGATCTCCGCGCGCGGCACGGGTACGGGCGTCCGGGATATTATCGAGCATCCACCGGATTTTGGTAGCGGAAAAATAGGCGTCTAAAACCAGTCCGGTCTTCTCCCGGATCATCGAATCGAGACCGTCTGCTCTGAGCCGTTCGCACAGTTCGGCGGTGCGTCGGCACTGCCATACGATGGCGTTGGAAACGGGCTGTCCGGTGTTTCGATCCCACAGGAGGGTGGTTTCGCGCTGATTGGCGATGCCGATACCGGCGATGTCGAAAGGAGCGATGCCGCTTTCGCGTATTACCGTCCGCGCCGCGGTGGTCTGGCTCTTCCACAGATCCTCAGGGTCGTGCTCGACCCAGCCGGGCTGGGGAAAATGCTGGGCAAGGCGTAGTTGGAAACCGCGACGACCCCGCCTGTCTGATTAAAAAGGATAGCGCGTGAACTGGTGGTGCCCTGGTCGAGGGCGAGAAGGAAGGAAGACATGGGAGAGGCTACACAGCGATACCCGTCCTGGGAGGCAACCTGTACGGTTCGGTCGTGTAGGTGCTCTCAGGATGGACGCTAAAAGTTGTAGAAAACGGTAAGACGCGCGATGAGGTCATCCTTGGGTTTGGGGTTGACTCCATCATAGAACACCGCTTCAAGAGTGGGCATCAGGTGAATGTCTTTTATGGGGAGAAAATCGACCCCGATAATGAAAAGATTCGATCTGGCCGTTTTGTCAAATGGAATATACGGAATCCTGTCCCCGTCCGGGTTGGGTTTGAACATCCGGTCAAACCGGGTAAAACTCCATACTTGCGGGGCGATTCTGACTGAAAGAAACAAAGATGAGTACGGCATCCCGTACGAAGGCGTGCCGGGACCGGTCCGTCGGGTGTGGTGCCCGAACAATGCACCACCCCGGAAATTCGGACTTTCGTATCCGAGAAGCCCCTGAAACGTGTAGCGGTCTTGATCTCTTGGTCGATTCTCCCAGTCCGCATAGCCTTCTGCGGTAAACCCTTTTACGGGAATGGTGGAAAGAGCGAGGCTTATCTTTTTATCTCTGTCCGTCTCGGAGCCGCTATCCGCTCCGTTTCCGATCGTCAGGTGGTAGTTGATCCTCTTGTTTGAATCGGCGGATCCCTGAAAGGCAATGCCAAAATCCCTGGACCCGGAAATGCGTTGCAAATCTACTAACGTCTTTTCTATGGATCGGTAACCCCAGATACGGTCGGCGATTTCAAAAGTCGGGCTGGGGGATAATCCGAAAAGGATGCTATGGCGTGTTCGGGTCCATTTGAAATACGCGTCCTTGACAAACGGTGTCATCCTGACGGAAGTCGATCCAAAGTCCGCCGCGCTGTTCATTTCAAGTCGGAGCCGGGTAGTAAACCCTGGACTTAACCCTTTATCGTAAGTGAAGTAGATACGCCGGAGCCAGAAGCCGTTCTGTTTTTTGAAAGCCGGTACATGGTTGGAAAGTACGGCGTAATAATCCCCGAACATATACCCTGAAAACTTGCTCTCCTGAACCGTTTGTTGTGATTTGGCAGAGCCAGAAAGGACAAAGGCGAGGAGGCAGAAGAGGATACGTAAAAGCCGCATGGCGATTTCTAGCCCTGTGGGCCTGTTCGGGTCGAGACAACAAAATGCCCGACAAGGCTGTGGCGTTCATAGGAAAGCAGAAGGACGTGCAAGAGGTCCGGGTCCGTATCGTCCCGGTACAGTACCGGGCCATCGATACCGAGGCTGTGATGGTCGATCCAACGGTTTTCCTGATCGAGCAGAACGCTGACATAGGGACTTTGCTGGGGCGGTTTCCGCTGCAGGTCCTCGTAGCTTTGAGCAAACGGCGGAACGCCTATCCCCATGGGCATGTACATACCGGACGGATAGTTTTGCCGGGGAAGCTGGGGTATGGTGCTCAAATCAATACCGCTTACAAAAAAGTGACAGGAGCCGTCCTCTTTGGTGCTGGTGAAAACCAGTTCCAGTTCCTGCAAAGGCTGATCGGTAGCGGGAGATACGATACTGCGCATTATAACCTTCTCGAAACGGTCCAGTTTCCAGTACTTGGTGTCTCTGGGATGGTTGACGCTGTAGCGTCCAGGGGGAATAAACGAGGCGAAACGCGTATCCGGTTTGTTGTAGAAATCGGACCAGCGCACGGCATTCTGGGCCATCGAGGTTCTTCGTTTGCGCTGTTGTTCGCCTTCCGTGAAGATTTTTTCCTCGCCGTCGAATTTCACAGGGGCATCCCATTCCGCCGTGACCCGTCTTAATTTGTCCATCGACGTTACGGTTCCGGCGGGGTCGAACCAGTGTTCCAAATAGTACCAGTGGGTCCAGTAGGAAAGACCGGTTCCGCGTTCCCAGAGGTTTTTGTAATGACCCAACGGAAATGTGAACCACCCTTGGTAGTAGAGTTTTTTGCCCCCGTCTTCTTTCAGAAACAGCAGCACCTCCCACAGTCCCGCATTCAAACAGTTTTTGGCCAGTTCACCGGTGAGAATATTTTCCTTTTCAAATCCATCTCCGCCCGTCACTTCGAGATGGGGCGAACCGACGTCAAAGCGCACCTGTTGCCGATTCCACTGCCGGTCCGTCAGGGCGATACGACGCAATCCGTCGTCCTGTTTGGTCCATTCGGGCAGGTCGGGTGTCATCAGACTGACATCGATATTCCGGAAAATAACCTTTGCGACATGCGGCTGTTGCGGCTCGAATACAAAATCGAAATGGGTGTCGTCTTTCTGAATCAGGACCAGTTCACGGCTCTGGTAGCGGTTGTGGTTCACACTGCGATCCGCCGGGTCCTCCGGGTACTCATCGTTGGTGTATTCCTGTACAGGGATAGACATGAGGGTTGCCGTACGGTAACGGAAGTGCGTCCGGAGTCCAACCGCCAGCAGGAGGATCAGCAGGGGGGAGGCAAGTACCAGTATTTTCCAGACCGATTTTCTTTGTCTTTGATACAGCCGGTACAGTGCTACAGGAACGATCGCCAGAAAAGCCAGACCAAACGGAATCACGGAAGGCAACACTCCGAGGGCAAAAATTCCACCAAGCACAAGACCGACCCCGCTGATCAGCAACCAGCGGGGTACAAGAGGGGGGATCATCATACTCCTTCAGGATATTCGGATAAGAAGAGGTCACAACCCTCTTCCGACAGACCATAAGGTTAACTACGTTAAATTATTTAACACGGTTCAAATATAAGCAAACGGAATGATCCGTCAAGATAATTCTTTAGACGCAAAATATCCCGATTGGTAAATGAGGAGGCAACGCGAAAGGTAGGACAGGTACAGGCGGCGTTCTGTGGGCATGGGAACAGAAATCGCGGGGCGTAGCCATGAGCCGGGCGAAAAGCTCCGTCCGGTGGACGGAGATCGTCCGATTTATGCGATTTCTTTACTCCACCTCACACATGCCGATGGGGGGAATATGGTAGTTGGTGATCTGCGGACTGTCCATGCCGAGAAAACTCTTTGCCTGCGCGATGGCCTCCGGGATGCTGTCCGCCGTGTCAAACCCCATGATGTCTGCCGGGCGCTTGAGTTTGGGTTTGACCACGATCACCTTGCCCAGATACTTGTAGGCGTAACAACCCCAGTACCACATGTAAAACGGATGCACGCCGTGATAGGCGTACGAGTTGCGGTACAGGTCAATGTACTTTTCGTTGTGCGCAAACTCCTCTTCGTACTTCTGCTCGACCGCTTTAGGATCGTTGGTATCGGTCAGCACCCGGTTGTAGAACTCGATATACGAAGGGTGATGCACTTCGTGAAAGTCCTCGTGGAGCGGGTGGAGCAGGATGTATACCCCACCGGGTCGCACCAACGGTTTGCCCCGGTACAGGTTGAAAAAATAACCAAGCGTCAGACACATCATGAGAATGGGATTCATGATCGAGTTGACATTGTACGGACAGACGTACGGTACGCCGATCAACATGATATCCGCTTGGCCTTTGACCGGCACGATCTGCTGACGATACACGTTTTCGAGCGTTTTTTCATGCACCAGATTGGTTTTGCCTGCGTGAACACCGGTAAGCCCATAGGGCGCAAGCATGTTGAAAAATATCTGCCGTTTGAGCGAAACGGGAAGCAGATCGGTGCTGATCTTGTTGTTGTACAGGTTGAGTTTGTCTAACAGATTAAACTGGTGATACGGTTTTCGAAGAAAAGTCAAGAAGTGCGGCAGGGCATCGTTGTTGACCGTCGTCTCGATGGTAAAGATGTTCATATGTTCGGCCACGACCTTGCCCATCCGGTTACACGAGTGGTGCATGGCGGATTTGGGCGGGTCGAAATACGACAGCGAGTTCATCAGTGTATCGACGCTGTGGTGATGCCGCAGACTTCGGTAGGTGCTGAGACCTACGGGTACGGACTTGTTGCCGCCATCCATCGAGACGAGGTTTATGTTGACATAGATCAGCAGATCGGATTCTACCGCGCGGCGGTTGATTTCGACGTGTTCGCCGGTCTCGGTTTGTCCTAAGTCGGAGATGTTGTTCTTATCTTCGGCGTCGTGGTTGTAGAGCGTCTCGCCCCATTTGAACGCTTTGAACACCTTTGATCCGATGGCGTGTTTTACTTCGGCGGGTGTCATACGGCGATGGAGCGAGGTTGCGACGATCAGATGGATGTCGGTCACACCGACGGCGGCCAGTTTTCTGAGGACGATTTCGATGATCCGTTGGCGGATGTCCGGGCTTTTCATGGGTGGCAACGGCAACGAGATGTCGTCAAAGGCGATGGTTACTTTCATGCCGGAGCTAAGTTGGGCCGAGAGCGGGTCGCATCCGAGCGGATGTTCGAGCGCGTATTCTATCGCGCTATCCGGATCTTCGATAGCGGGCAGGGGCGGTGGTGGATATACGACACGCGTGCCGACGGGAAGCGGTTCGTACATAAACCCTTCGCCGTAATAGAACAGTATCTTTTCTTTGTCCGACTCGACAAAACTGACACAATCGGAGCGGTCCGGAAGACGAGTTGACAGGGACACATCGGCCTCGATTCTATGGACGTTCAGGTGATAAACACAACAGCGAAAGCATACCTTGGAAAAAGAAAATCCGTAGCGCAATCACCTCGGTGTGGCCTGTGGCGGCATAATGAAGCGTGGTGCGGCCCTACGAGCCAACGGCGTAGAAAATAAAAAGGCGCTTTTCCGCCTTCATGGTATACCCCACCTTACACTCCGTCAATGGTATTTACACGACACTTCTCTTCCTCTATTTTCATCCTTCACCCTTTATTCTCCATCCTTCCCTTTCCCAAAGAGGTTGGCCATGCCGGAAAATCACGCGATCGACATGCGGCTTGATGTGCGCGTTCCCATGCGAGACGGTGTTACGCTATCCACGGACCTCTATCTGCCGAGAGCGGTGGGGTCTTTTCCCACTGTCCTGATGCGCACGCCCTACAGCAACAACACCGACCCGGTGATCGAAAAGGCCCGTCGTCTGGCCGGGCAGGGGTATGTCTGCGTGGTGCAGGATTGTCGAGGTCGGTGGGATTCGGACGGCGTCTATTTACCCTTTCCGTGAGGGAACCGACGGCTACGACACACAGGAGTGGATAGGCGCGCAAGTATGGAGCGATGGACGGATCGGAACCGCGGGCGGTTCGTATGTGGGCACGACACAGTGGCAGAGTGCGCCGCACCGCAGTAAATACCTCAAATGTATGACCCCGCGTGTTATCTGCACCGACTATTTTAGCGGACTGGCATATCCCGGTGGCGCGTTTCAACTCAACGTGCTCATGTCGTGGGGCATGCGGACCAACGCCCGCACAGGGCAGAGCATCGAATACCACAACTGGACCGAGGCGTTTCACGTGTTGCCGCTCGACCGGATGGACGAGATGGCCGGCCGCATGTTGCCGTTTTGGAAGGACTGGATAGAACACGACGTCTATGACGCCTATTGGGATGCGATGGACGACGAGAACCGCTGGGGTGAGATCGCGGTTCCGGCCTTTAACATGGGCGGCTGGTACGACCTGTACGCCAACCAAACCTTTACCAACTTTACCGGTCTGCGCGCCGGTGGCCGGACCGAGGAGGCACGGCAAAGCAAACTCGTCGTCGGTCCGTGGCCGCATGCGCTCAGCACGTCTCCGCGTATTGGCGACATCGACTTTGGCGCCGCGTCCATGATCGACCTCGAAGCGTTGGAATTGCGGTGGTTTGACTACTGGCTCAAGGGGATCGACAACGGGATTACGGGCGAACCCCCCCTTCGCCTGTTTATCATGGGCGCCAATATCTGGCGGGATGAACACGAGTGGCCCTTGGCCCGTACCGACTGGCAAAAATGGCATCTGCATTCGGGGGGCAAGGCCAACGCGCTCACGGGCGACGGCGTACTGTCGCCTGAGCCACCGGGCGACGAGACTTCGGACCATTTTGTATACGATCCGCATTATCCGGTTCAGACGCTTGGCGGCAACAACTGTTGCTCGCCGCATATCGTCGCGTGGGGGCCGTACGACCAACGTCCGGTGGAGATGCGTAGCGATGTGCTGTGCTATACAAGCGCTCCGCTTACGGAAGATAGGGAGGTGACGGGTCCGGTTACGATAGTGTTGTACGCCGCTACCGACGGCCCGGATACCGACTGGACGGTCAAGTTGGTGGATGTGTTTCCGTCCGGCTATGCGATGAATCTGTGCGACGGCATCCTGCGCGCTCGCTACCGCGAAGACCGAAGCCGACCGTCGCCGCTCGAACCCGGAAAAGTCTATCGCTATGACATCGAGGTAGGCGTTACCGGAAACGTATTCCGCAAAGGGCATCGCATCCGGGTCGAAATATCTTCGTCCAATTTTCCGCGTTTCGACCGCAACCCCAACACCGGCCATCGGTTTGGCAGGGACGCCGACCTGCGCGTCGCGCATCAGACCGTGTTTCACGACCGCGTGCATCCCTCGCACATCCTCTTGCCGGTGATTCCGGCTGTCCGGAGGCAAAAATGAAATCGCAAAGCGACTGGAATGCCGCGTTATTGGCCGCCGCGCACGACGGCGACCTGGCCAAAGCGAGCGACGCGCTTGCTGCAGGGGCCGATGTCAATGCTGCAAATGCCTATCACGTGACGCCTTTGCTGGAAGCCACGGGCTGCGAACATATAGAAATGGCCCGTTACCTGATCGACCATGGGGCGGAGATCGACTACACGGGAATGCGTGAGGGGTCACCGCTCATGCTCGCCGCGTACATGGGACGGATCGAGTTGCTCCGACTGTTCCTGGAGTCGGGGGCGGACCCCAATCTAGCCCTGCCGAACGGAGGAGAGACCACGTTGCACATGGCCGCCGCGACCGGACGGACAAAGGCCGCCCAAATACTACTCGATGCCGGGGCCGATCCGAACCGGCACGTCAAAAGCGATGTGGTGACGGACCTCTTCGATGGGCAGGTGAAACTTTGGGGCGAGACGCCGCTTCACTATGCCGCAGCCTATGGAGACGAGGAGATGGTCCAGGCGATGTTGTCGGCGGGAGCCGACCGCGAGGCCCGAAATACCCACGGAGAGACACCCTTGAATTATGCCGGTCGTCATAAACGCCCGCGCGCCGTCCTTGACTTGCTTAAGTAGCGCGCACCGAACCTCATATTATCAAGGAAAAAACGCAAGACAACCAGCCACTGCGCGCCCATTGGCAGGGCAAAAGTCGGTCAACTCGTCTCACGCCACCGCGATCAGTTGCGTGAATGGTCTCTGGTAGTCACACGGACTTCATACGCCTCGCCCAATCTTTCGATAGGAGGGAACGCGATCACCGAGGCCCGTGGATGAGCGGAAGAGGAGACGGATCCATCGACAAGGGGCGTAGATAGAAAATCGTCTGGCGTCTCCGTCAGGAATTCCCTACCCTGAGAACGTAGCGGATGGGATGGGCAATCTCGCGTTTTTCGAATTATAGACCGCTTTCCATGACCCTGACCAACCCCATGATCCAGCCGGTTTCTTTATCCAACCCGCGAATCGACAAATTGTATAAGGACCCATCATGCAGACCCTCGACTTTGCTCGTTCCTTGTCGTCAGCAGCAAATGGATAAAAACCTCGCTTTGTATGGCGGTTTGCGTATCCAGCGGAGCCGCTACCCTGCCGGCTCCGAAAATCAGATTGAGCGCCAGCACCAGCGCAAGAAGCGCCAAGCTCGGTATCACCTGACCCGGTTTCTCTGCTCCGTAGTTTCGGAGCAGACGCATCCTCAGATATCCCGTTACCCGTATGACTGTCCACATAGCTTATCCTGTCGGAAAAAGAACGGATGCCAAAAAAGTCCGTTCAGCCCGTTGTCAAAGGGATAGGAGTTACTGGCAGAAAATGATCTGGTGAACGTTTCCGATCAGCAGAGCCGTTGCAAACAACACATTGGGGGCAATGGAACTGAGATAACCGGTTATGGCTATCAGCACCTGTCCTTCCTTGCAACAGTTGGTCGAGCCGATGCCAAAACACCCCTGGCGCGCGACAAGCTGCCGCATTTCGGTGTCGGTCAGGGGCGTGCCGGCGGACACGGCGGCGCGTTCGGAAACGATGGAAAACACGGATTCGGGTGTCATGGGCGCGGGGGAGCGCTCCGCCTGCGCCGACCCAAAAGCAAACGCGAGCAGGCCGCACAGCGTCAGCACGAGAAAGGTAAATCGGTACATAAAATACCTCCTTTGGGAAAAAATGGAAATCAAAAACACCGAAAATATCTGCGACCGTCGATAAAAGCCGCCAGTCCTTCCGCCAGATTGGCGATGCGCAGGCTCCATAGATAGCCGTAGTAGTGCATGACCAGCGAACAACATCCCTCGCCGCTGATGGCAAGACCAAAACACCCCTGACCCTCGACGAGGTTTTCCATCTGTTCCGTGGTCAGCAGGTTGCCCACCATCGCGGTCCGTTAGAGCGAGCGTCTCTCCGCCCGCAGTATATCTTCGGGACCGGCAGGACGGAAACATCCCACTCCGGTCAGCATCACCAGCAGGATCGCCAATCCCCACCGGGGATACGGTCTGAAATCGAACATTTT